>CANINJ010000056.1 GCA_947468985.1 Bacteroidota bacterium | reverse complement strand
CCCTTTGTTGTGAAATTAACAGGCATAAACAATGCAATGCTACAAAGCGCTCCAAAGTTTTTTGAAGTTGCCAAACGCATTATTGAAATTACAAATGATTGCGTTTTGGTTGCTCATAATGCTTCTTTTGATTATCGAATTTTGAGAACAGAATTTCGTCGTTTAGGATACGATTTCAATCAAAAAACACTTTGCACCGTTGAATTATCACAACAATTATTGCCCGATCAGACTTCTCACAGCTTAGGGAAATTAGTTCGTGCACTTGGAATCCCAATGGCTGATAGACATCGCGCAAGTGGTGATGCTTTGGCAACAGTGAAATTATTCCAATTACTGTTGGCAAAAGATACCGAAAAGGTAATTGTGACAGAATTAATAAAAACAGAAATCCAAAAAGGAATTGCTCCAAAATTACATATTATTGTTGAAAGTTTACCTTCAAGAACAGGGGTTTATTATATTCATAATGAAGACAGTAAGTTAATTTATATTGGTAAAAGTAAAAATATAAAAAAACGAGTCAACCAACATTTTACAGGCGTTGATATAAAATCAATGAAAATCCAAAAGGAAGTTTTCTCGGTAACGTTTGAAGAAACAGGAAGTGAATTAATTGCTTTATTGAAAGAAAGTGAAGAAATTAAAATTCATAAACCCATTTACAACAGAGCACAACGAAAAAATTTATTCAATATCGCTTTGTATATTGAAGCCGATAAAAAAGGTTATTTGAATTTAATCCTTCAAAAAACAGACGGTCGACGGAAAGAAATTACCTCTTTTTCAACGTTGCAAGACGCACAAAATGCCTTGTTCAGAATTACATCGGATTATAAATTATGCCAAAAATATACCGGTTTATACATCACAAAAGAAGCCTGTTTTCAATATAAAATAAAGGAATGCGACGGTGCGTGCATTGGCGAAATTTCGCCAGAAGAATACAATTTAAGAGTTCAGGAATTCATTACAAAAAATAGTTTTGAAAATCAGAATATGATTCTAACCGATAAAGGTCGGAATATAAGTGAGCGAAGTGCCGTATTAATTGAAAATGGCATCTATAAAGGATATGCTTTTTACAATTTAAACTATCAAATTCACAACATCGAAATTCTGAAAAACATCATAATTCCGATGCAAAACAACCGCGATACAAGAAATATTATACAAAGTCATATTCGAAAAAGTAAATTTTTGAAGATTGTAAAATTTTAATTTTTTTGGAGCTACCCGCCTGCCGGTAAACAGGTCTGGGCTAAAAAACAACTAATGAAGTATTTGATAACCATCGTAGGTCCAACAGCAATAGGAAAAACTTCCTTAAGCATTGCTTTGGCACAACATTTTGGCTGTGAAATTATTTCTTGTGATAGTAGACAGTTTTTCAAGGAAATGTCAATTGGAACAGCTGTTCCGAACAAAGAAGAATTATCATCAGCGCCCCATCATTTCATACATAACAAATCTATATTTGAAAATTATACTGTTGGTGATTTCGAAAAAGAAGCTATTTCAAAACTTGACGAACTTTATAAAACATCCGATTTCGCAATTCTTGTTGGTGGTTCAGGTTTATATGTAGATGCAATTTTAAAAGGATTTGATGCATTTCCTGAAATTGAAAATTCCGTACGAGAAGAAGTAAAATCAGATTATGAAAAACTTGGAATTGCCTATTTACAACAACAACTTCAAGAATTAGATTCCGATTATTTTGAAACAATTACATTAGAAAATCCGCAAACATTACAAAATCCACAACGAATGATGCGTTTTGTAGAAGTTTGCATCGGCTCAGGAAAACCGTATTCTTCTTTTATGAATAAGAAAAAAAATACGAGAAATTTCACTTCTATTATCATTGGTTTGGAAGCTAATAGATCAAAAATTTATGAACGGATTAATCAGCGGGTTGAAATTATGATTAACGAAGGCTTATTGGCGGAAGCCGAAAAAGCATATCCAAATAAAAACTTAAATGCCTTGCAAACTGTTGGTTACAGAGAACTGTTTAGTTATTTTAATAACGAAATAACCTTAGAATTTGCAATTGAAGAAATTAAGAAAAACACCCGAAGATTTGCAAAACGCCAATTGACTTGGTTCAAAAGAAATGAAGCGACGAAATGGTTTGATTATTCTACCGACAGAAAAAACATAATTGAATTCATAAATCTAAAATTATAAAATGCCTATTTCACCAAATTTCACTTCTATATTCAGCAAAGATTGGGAAATCAATTTCACACAATGCACTCCAAAAGGGTATTTAAAATATACCGATTTATGTAATTTATTGCAATTAACTGCTGCTGCACATTCTGAATTGGGAGGAATTAGTTTTTCAGATATGCAGGAATTCCACCAAGCTTGGGTTTTAAGTAGAATGCGTGTAGAAATCTCAAAACTACCAAAATGGAAAGACACAGTAACTATAAAAACTTGGATCAATACCCTTGAAAATTCTCGTTCTGTTCGTGCTTTGGAAGTTTATGTAAATGGAATTAAAGTAATAGGCTCAGAAACCTTTTGGGCGGTAATTAATACCGAAAAAAGACGTCCCGAAGCTTTGGCGTTACCTTATGAACATTTTGAAATTTTTCCTGAAAATAAGGCTACTGAAAAAAGTTTTTCCAAAATTCAACTCCTTGATAACAAAGAAGAGGTATTTGATAAAGTAGTTGTTTTATCAGATTTGGATATTGTTAACCACGTCAACAACGTCAAGTACTTAGAATGGTGTTTGGATTTTGTTCCGTCAGAATTGATTATAAATAAAAAAATTGATAGTTTTGAAATGAATTTCATGAAGGAATTGTCTTTAAAAGATGCTGTAAAAATTCACGAAAGTGTTATTGACAATAAAACTATTTTTAGTGTTACAAAAGAAGATAAAACAAGTTTTGCTTTAGAGATAAACTGGAAATAAAAAAGCTCCGATTTCTCAGAGCTTTTTTTTATTTATACTACTTCTACAGCAGGGACTTTATTTTTAACTACTAATCTAAAACCTTCCCCGTGAATGTTAAGTATTTCAACATTTGGATCTAATTTTAAATATTTTCTTAGTTTAGCGATGTAAACATCCATACTTCTTGAAGTGAAATAATTATCATCTCTCCAGATTTTTGTTAACGCTAATTCTCTTGGCATTAAATCATTTTCATAAAGTACTAATAATTTTAGTAATTCATTTTCTTTTGGTGAAAGTTTAATTGGCTCCTCATTTTTGAATGTTAAGAAACGTAATTTAGAATTCAAGTGAAAATTACCAACAATGAACTCAAATTTCGTTACATCTGTTTTTGTATCTGAAGATTTTCTTTGAATAATAGCTCTAATTTTCATCAATAAAACCTCTGAATCAAAAGGTTTGTTTAAATAATCATCCGCACCAACTTTATATCCTTTTAACACATCTTCTTTCATAGATTTGGCTGTTAAAAAAATAATTGGCACCTCTTTATTTTTTTCTCTAATTTCTTTGGCTAGAGTATAACCATCTTTGTAAGGCATCATAACGTCTAAAATACACAAATCGTAAGTGTCTTTTTTGAATTTTTCAAAACCTTCCATTCCGTTTTTTGCCAATGTAACATCAAAATCGTTTAGCATTAAATAGTCCTTTAGAATGGCTCCGAAATTTTGATCGTCTTCTACTAAAAGAATTTTTTTGTTGTCTGTTTCCATAATAATTAATTAATTAGTGGTAATTTTATAATAAATGTACTTCCTTTTCCTTTTTCACTTTCCACATAAACTTCGCCATTGTGATCATCAACTATCCTTTTCACATAGGCCAATCCAAGTCCGTGTCCTTTAACATTGTGCAAATCTCCTGTATGTTCTCGATAGAATTTTTCGAAAATTCTCTTTTGAGCTACTTTACCCATTCCAGCACCCTGATCTTTGATTTTGATAATCACAAAATCTTTTACATTTTCTGTATAAATATCAATAACTGGAATTTCAGGAGAATATTTAATCGCATTATCTAAAATATTAACCAACACATTTGTAAAATGAACATCGTTTAGTAAAACTGTTGTTCTATTAGCATCAAAATGCGTAGTAATTATTCCTTGTCTATCTTCAATAATTAAATTAACATGTTCTACAGCTTCATCAATTATCTCATGTATATTATTAGATTCTTTACTAATATCTAATTCTCTTTTTTCTAATTTAGAAATTCTAAGAACATTTTCAACTTGCGCATGCATTCGTTTATTTTCATCTCTAATCATTTGAAGGTACCTATGAACCTTCTCCTTATCATCAATAATTTTAGGATTTTTTATAGCATCCAAAGCTAAATTTATCGTTGCAATTGGCGTTTTAAACTCATGCGTCATATTATTAATAAAATCTGTTTTAATTTCAGAAATTTGACGCTGGCGAATCAATTGATTTAACGCACTCGAATATGCAATTATTATAATTAATGTAAAAATTATCGATAAAACTGTAATTCCTAATAATTCCGAAAACAAAAATTTCTTTTTATGAGGAAAACTCACCAATAATTGATAGGTATTAGTTCCCTCATTATCTGTAAAAACTGGAATGGAATAAGTATTTTTTTTATAGTACTTAAATTTATCGGACTTAATTTTTGTAGCTAAACCGTTACTGTATATCCCATATTCAAATGGTGTTTTAACACCAAATTCATCCAACTCATTTGATAATAATTTCCTAATTGCTTCTACTGAAACCCTTTCTTCAATTGGCATTGTTGAAGCAATGTCCTTAAAAAAAATTTCAAATTGTGCATTATCTAAAATATCTAAATTTCCTGATTTTTGTGTTTTTGAATCCGGAATTAAATCATTTTCAACAGTTGAATTATCAATTTTATTATTGTTATAAACCTCTGTTGTTCTTTTTGAAGAGAAATTTTTTAATTTAACACTATCAATTTTCTTATTAAAAACAGATGATGAAATAGAATAATCTTCAGCAATAATACTATTTGAATAAATTATTGTTTCATTTGTTCTTGTGTTTTTTTGAACATAATAAAACTCTAATAAATCTTTCTTTTGAGGCGCTTTTCCTGTACTGTCTTTATACCTATTGTATTTATCGTAAAAACTATATGCTTCTTGCTTTTGCAATTTATTGGAAACATTTCCAATAGCTTGCTGAACGTGAAAACGGAATTGCTCTTCATTATTCTGAAAAGAAGAATTAAACCAATATACTTGTACCAAAATAATCCCAATTAGGGACAAACTCATCAATACAATTAATAATCGGAAAAATAATTTATTCATCTATACAAATTTAACATTTTAACACTTATTCCATTAATACATTAACCAAATATTAACAAATGGTTTATTTTTTATTGATTTAATATTTTTTTTAGAATTTTTTCCGTTTGCCCAAACGCAATTTTAATATCTTCATTTTCAATCACATAATCACTTTTTTCAATTCGCATTTCGTCTGCCCATTGATTGTTAATACGATTAAGAACGGCTTCGGAATTTGTATTATCTCTTTTAATAACACGATTAATTCTACTGTTTAATGGTGCAACAATTGTAATTACGACATCACAATCTTTATAACTACCACTTTCAAATAAAATTGCGGCTTCTTTTACAACTATTGGATGATTTTTATTTGCAATAAGCCAATTTTCAAAATCTCTTTTTACTGCGGGATGTATAATTTGATTTAACTGTTCTAACTTTTGGGAATCGTTAAATACTATGGTTGATAATTTATCTTTATTTAAGGTTTCGTTATCAAAAATAGCATCGCCAAAAACTAATTTTAAGGATATTAAAGTTTCTGGTAATAAAAGAATCTTTTTAGCTTCATCATCTGCGATATAAACTGGTATTCCCAACGATTTTATGTGTTTTGCAATTGTAGTTTTTCCGCTTCCAATTCCGCCTGTTAAACCGATTATTTTTGTCATAACTTAAAGAATAATTCAGGAAAAGCTACTTCTGGTTTTTGCTTAAGGATAATGATTTTAAAAAATGACTCCATAAAACCTAATCCGTAACCTAAAAATTGCTTCCATGTTGCGCGAACTGCCAAATAACCAATTATTACGCTTCGATTTTGAATTGATGCGGTAACAAACAATATGAAAAAATAGATGAAATATAATTTTAGCGGTATATCTTGAGAGAAAATCAAAAGAAATATTGACAAGAAAAATCCTGTTATAAATAGTGATGGGAAGAAATAAGTAAATTTATTGTGTTCTGGATACCAACTATTTAAAATCGGGCGTGCCTTTCCAAATTTATTAACTTGGATATAAAATTTCTCCCAATCAATTCGTCTTTTGTGATAAACAAACGCATCAGAAAATAACTTTGTTTCAAAACCTAAATTCCATAGACGAATAGATAAATCTGGATCTTCACCAGGATGAATATTTCCAAATCCGCCTGACGCTTGGAATGCTTTTTTAGACAATCCCATATTGAAACTTCGGGGCTGAAAACGGTCTATTTTTTCTGAACCACCACGAATTCCTCCTGTAGTCAAAAAAGAAGTCATAGAGAAATTAATAGCTTTTTGTATGTTTGAAAAAGAAGCCAATGCTTTATCGGGACCACCAAAACAATCTACATAGTGAAGTTTTAATTGTTTTGAAACCTCTGATAAATAATTATTTGGAATAATACAATCAGAATCAAATATTAGAAAATAATCTCCTTTAGCAAGGTTCATTCCAAAATTTCTTGAATCTCCAGGGCCTGAATTGTATTTCAAATAATAAGAAATATTTAATTTACCTTTATAAGAATCAACTACCTTTTCACAAGATAAAGTTGAACCATCTTCAACGATTACCACCTCGAAATCTTCTTTAAAATTAGAGTTAACTAAACTTTCTAAAAGTTCTTTTACTTCTTCAGGGCGATTGAAAACAGGAATAATTAAAGAAAAATACATCGTTATTGGAATCTAGTTTATACTTATAATTTAACAAAGATAAACTATATAAATAAAAAAACCACCAACTTTACGTTGATGGCTTTCTTTAAAAAAAGTATGTGTTAAAATAATTATTCTTTAATCACTTTAATTGTTTTAACTTGATTGTTTGCAGTAACTTTTACCACATAAGCTCCACTTGCTAAATTAGACATATCAATTTGTGATTGATTTGCATTAATTGCTTTTGCAATTACTTGTTGTCCTAATAAATTATAAACTGAAACATCTGAAATATTTTCAGAATAAGACAAGTTTAAAGTATTTTTAACTGGATTTGGATAATAAGTAAACGCAGCTGAATTGAATGAATTAGTACTTAATGATGCATCATAAGCAGCAATTTGAAATCCGCTATTTGTTGAAGTTGGAGCAGTTGTTCCGTATTTCCATACTCCTACATAAAGTGTAGCTCCCGCAGTTTGTCCAGTTAATGCTAATAGTGACATAAGTCCTATAACATCATCATCGCTACACCCTACTTCAGTAAGTGCGCCACAAGTTCCTGAGAATGCTACAATAACTGAATCTGTCAATGCATTCGTTGTAGCTGATTGTGTTTCTATTGTTATAGTACCTGAAGCAGGTACAACTACAGAATACCAAACATCCGCAGAGACTGTAGACTGACAAGAAGGAGTTATTCCAGCAGTTGTTGTAGCTGCTAAAATAGTTCCCGTTTGAGGATTAGTTGTAAAATCTCCGCCTGGAGTCAACGCTGTTGCACCTGAACAATTGTCATTTGAAGGAGGTGTTGTAAATGAGATTGTTGACCAAGGACTAAAATCATTACCGCAATTACTTCTAATGTGAAAATAATATATCATATTTGGCATTAATAAACTTGCTGAATAAGTAGCCGTTGAAATTGATGTTCCTGATCCTGTAGGATTTGTAGCAAAACTATCTAACTCATACTCGTAATTTAAAGAACCTGAAGTGATTGGAGTCCAATTGATATTTGCAGATGTAGGTGTAATATTATTAACAACCAAGCCTAACACTTCACTACAAGTAGGTGTTAATCTTATTATAAAATTATCAATAGAAAAATCAATATCTGCAGATCCATTTGATGTTCCTTCAATTGCTCTAAATGCAAATCTAACATTCTGACCAGAATAAGCGCTTAAATTCAAAACGTTAGTTGTTCCGGTATTAGAAGGCGTATTTAAATCATTAAAAGTATATAAAACTGTCCAATTGGAAGTTCCGTTTGAAATTAATACTTGTATTGAATCGTCTGATTCCCAAGGCGTTGTTGGAGATGAAGCTGATCCCCATTGAGTAGCGGCCGCATCAAATTTTAACTCATATCCAGTTGAAGGAATAGAATAGATTGGAGATAAAATCCAATCATTTGCAACTAAAGAATATACATTATATTTAAACGCCCCTGTAGTACCATTATTAGCAAATCCGTCTACAGCCCATGAACTAGATCCAAATGTTAAAGGCCCCGCGATTTCATCACCATTATCTGCTTCTTGCCAACACGATGGGATATACGTTGAAAAATTTTCTGAAGCGGGAACAGGATTCGCACCACAAGTTGTAAATAAAGATTCTGTACAAGCTGTAGCATCACCATTAGCGTTATAAGGAATAACAGAAACATAATATGTAGTACCAGGAATTAAAACCCCTAAATTATATGTCAATACATTTCCTACATCAAACATGTTTAATACATCTGAACCTCCTGAAGTTGTTCCTATTTTTAATTTATATCCGATTGCACCTCCTGAAGCAGCTGGCCAAGTTATTACATTTGATAAAACCCCAACAGCTCCATTTGTTGGCAAAGTTAATGACACACAACTTGGAGGGGTTAATGCCGTAAAAGTAACTTCTACATCTATTGTAATAGTTACAGAATCAGGCCATGCGTCATCATCTTGAGATGTAATAGTTAAAGTACTAAAACCTGTAATATTAGTACCGTCAAAAACTGTTGAACAACCAGAAATTGATGTCCCTCCGTCGATTGATAAATTAAAACCATACCAACTAGTAGCGTCAGAAGAACAGAAACCAGACGCCAAACTTCCTCTAGAATTAACGAGTTTTATACTTGTTATAGGATTTGCACCATAACATATTAAATCTGCTGCATTTATTATCAAACTAGTAGGAGTAGAATCATAACCAGTGGCAGTAAATGTTTGAGTACATGTTTGAGCATTTGATTTCCAAAAAGCAACAAACAATAAAATACATAAAGTAATTTTTTTCATATTATAATAAATTTTTAGTTAAACAAAGTATAAATGTAATAAAAAAAAAGTTAAAATAGATGAAAATCTTAACAAATATTATTATTTCTTAAAAACTAAAATCGTTTCAAAACTTCTTGACTAACTCCCATATTTGAAAATCCACCATCATTGTACAAGTTTTGTAAGGTCACTCGTTTTGTCAAATCGGAAAACATAGCAACAGTATAATTAGCACAATCTAATGCAGTTGCATTTCCAAGTGGTGCCATTGCATCAGAATAAGCAATAAATTCATCAAAACCTTTTACTCCGTGTCCCGCTTTTGTTGGTGTTGGCGATTGAGATATTGTATTCACTCTAACTTTTTTGTCTTTACCAAAAAAATAACCAAAACTACGCGCTATAGATTCTAAAAAAGCTTTGTTATCTGCCATATCATTGTAATCTGGAAAAACACGCTGCGATGCCATATAGGTCAATGCAACAATACTCCCCCACTCGTTCATT
>CANINJ010000055.1 GCA_947468985.1 Bacteroidota bacterium | reverse complement strand
TAACGCAAATAAGTAAGGAGCTTTTAAACTAAATAAAATGAAATTTAAAGTATTGTTTTTATTGTTCTTTGGAATAACTACCTCGATTTATTCTCAAAAAACTAAAAAAGTTGTTGCCACTAAAAAACCAGTTGCAACAGTTCAGAAACTAAATCCAGCTGCAAACGAAGGAATTTTCGTAGAATTTGAAACTACAAAAGGAAAAATCGTAGTGGTTTTGGAATACAAAAAAACACCAATTACTGTTGCCAATTTTGTCTCATTAATTGAAGGTACAAACCCATTTGTAACAGATGAAAAACAAAAAGGAAAACCATTTTATAATGGATTAAAATTCCACCGAGTTATCAAAGATTTTATGATTCAAGGTGGTGATCCTGCTGGAAATGGTTCTGGAGGTTGTGGTTATAGCTTCAAAGATGAATGTATTCCTGAAATGAAATTTGACAAAGGCGGAATTCTTGCTATGGCAAATTCAGGTCCTGCAACCAACAGCAGTCAGTTTTTTATTACACATAAAGACACGCCTTGGCTGAATGGAAAACACACTATTTTCGGACATGTTGTGTCAGGAATGGATGTTGTGAATGCAATCGTTCAAGATGATGTAATGCTAAAAGTTAGCGTTTCAAGAGTTGGTGCAGAAGCAAAAAAATTCGATGCGCCTAAAGTTTTCTCTGATTACTACTCAAATAAAGGAGCCGACGATGCAAAACAAAATGCAGCACAAGCAGAAGAAAGAGCAAAACAAGCCGTTATTGATGCCGAAGCAAAGAAAGTTTACGATGCAAAATTCGGAAGCGTAAAAGCTTCAAAAGTAGCTGAATTGGCAGCCATCAGAGCTACAGCTACAAAATCTGAAACAGGATTAGAATATAAAATTGTTCAAAAAGGAGCTGGTGTAAAACCTGCTGAGGGAGCAAATGTTTTTATACATTATGCTGGTTATCTTGAAGATGGAACCTTATTTGACAGTAGCTATGAAGAAGTAAATAAAACCTATGGGAAATTTGATCAAAACAGAGCTTCTCAAAACGGATACCAACCTTTTCCTTTCCAATATGGTAAAAAAGACGGTTTGATTCCTGGATTTATTGAAGGATTGAACGCAATGTCTTTTGGAGATAAAGCGGTAGTTTTCATCCCTTCAAAATTAGGATATGGCGAAAGAGGCGCAGGAAATGTGATTCCACCAAATTCTAATATCATTTTTGAAATGGAATTATTAGAAGGAATTCCTCCCCCAGTTGCTGCAGAAGCTAAAAAATAATATAAGAAAAATTATAGTACTAAAAAAGGTGTTTCGGAAATCTCTCAAACACCTTTTTTTATTGTAATTTTTTGAACCTAACTTTTGAATTTCCAGTCAAATTCGTCTTTATCATTGATGATAGCACCAATTTCAAATTTCACAACTTCATCAAATTCCGTTTGAAAGATAATCCAATGGTCTTCATTGAAATAGTTTTCAAAAGTATCAAATTCTTCTTGTGTGAATTTTGTAATTCCTTTTTGAGCCAATTCTGATTTCACATCGCTGATTTTTCTACCGATAATTTTGTTTCCAAACAATTCCATTTCGGTACTTGAAGCCACGATATAACCCATTCTAAAGTCCTCATCTTTATAGAAAGTCAAACGCATTTTTTGCGCATTATAAGAGAATATTACATTGTCGTCTTCGTCTTTGTAATTTTTATTTGGCTTACCATAAATAGCAATTACATCATTTTGTTTCATTCCGAAAATGAGTTTATCAATTCCGTTTTTTGGGTTTATTTTCATTGTTTGTTATATTAAAATATCGAATTACGATTGTTATAAATTATGATTTTATTTTGAGTTTTGTCTGATAAAAACTTCAGTCGCACCCATTCCATACCGTTGATAATTGCCTTCTCTGAAATCTAAAGTATCATATCTTCCTAATAAAAAATCAAGTTCTGCTTTCAAAATTCCTTCCCCAACACCGTGAATAAAAACGATTTTTGGAATGCGATTTCTTATGGCAAATTCAATGTGTCTTTTTGCCGTTTCTGTTTGTAAAGTTAGGATGTCATAATTACTCATTCCTTTAAAACTTGGAACTAATTTTTCGATGTGCAAATCAAATTCTGGAGCGGGAATTTCATACTTTGCCTTCTTGTCTTTTACAAAACTTCTTGCTTTTGGCTCTTCTTTTTCTTTTTTAATTTGATTTGAATTAAAACTTCCGATACTTTTACTTAAATCACTGGTATCGTTTATCTTAATTAATTCACTGACAAAATATGTCATCACAAATCCGTCTTCTGTTTCAATAGAAACTTCCTTGTTTTGAACGGACAGCACTACTCCATTTATTGCATCGTCGAGCACTGAAACTTTATCGCCTTTATTGAACATTATCGTCTTCTTTATCTTGATTTTTACTTGGCGTTTTAGCACTCAATTTCATCATTCCAAACATAAATACTGCGATTGTAACAACCAAAATATAGACGTTTTTCTTCTCTAAACTTTGCTCATAAAATGCAATTAAGATTGCAATTATCATTATTGGAAGCAACAATTTTTTCATTTCTATTTGTATTAGAATTCAAAAGTAGGAAACTTTAAAATAATAAACTTACTATTCAAGAATGAATATTATTTTTGTTAAATTGCAATACAAATAATTTATGTTTTGAATATAGAAAAATATATGTTGCCGTGTATGAATAAATCGCTTTTCGGAGTTGATTGTTTAGGCTGTGGAACGCAACGTTCTTTGCTTTTATTAATCAATGGAGATTTTACAAAAGCATTCTATCAGTTTCCGGCAATTTATACAACACTACTGCTATTTGGTTGTTTAGGATTGCATTTTATTGATAAATCTCGTGATTACCACAAAATTATCATTGGAATGGCAATTACAAATGCATCGATTATGATTATTGCCTATATTTACAAAATGACAAACCTTTAAATTAAAATTAAAAAATGGAACAAAGAAACTTACCCAATGGAACTGCCGTACTTGTATTAGGAATTCTTTCAATAATAACTTGCTGTTGTTATGGTTTTATAGGATTAACCTTAGGAATTATAGCTTTAGTTTTGGCTAAAAAAGATTTGAAATTGTACCAAGAAAGCCCAGAATTATATTTGAATTATAAAAATATAAATATCGGTAAAATCCTTGCAATTATTGGAGTTGTATTAAGTTCAATCTATCTAATTTTCAGTATTTACTTATTTGTATTTGTTGGAGAAGAAGGAATTAAAGACATCCAAAAAAACTTAATGGAAAAAATGAAATACCAACAAGAGCAAGACCAATAATTTATTGCTTTTTAAAAACAAAAAACCCACTAATTTACTTGAATAACTTCAGATAAATTAGCGGGTTTTATAATGTAAAAACTATTTCTCGAATTGCTTCAATGTCTTGATAATAATAGCAACGCAATCTAATAATTGCTTTTCATTCATTACTAATGGCGGTGCAAAACGGATAATATTTCCGTGAGTTGGTTTTGCCAAAAGTCCATTATCACGCAAAGCCATACAAATATTCCAAGCAGTATCACTTTCCTCGGTATCGTTAATAACAACTGCATTCAACAAACCACGACCACGCACTAAAACAGCAACATTTGAAGTGTGTATGTATTCGTTTAACTTACTTCTGAATAACTTCCCTAAAACACGGGCGTTTTGAATTAAATGTTCCTCATTTACCACTTCAAGAGCAGCAATTGCAACCGCAGCAGCAATTGGATTTCCACCAAAAGTAGATCCGTGTTGACCTGGTTTTATTACATTCATAATAGCATCATTCGCTAAAACTGCAGAAACTGGATAAGCTCCACCTGACAATGCTTTTCCTAATATCAAAATATCTGGAGTTGCATACGTTTCTTGTCTTTCGCATTGCTTTTCGCAAGTGCAATTTCCACAAACGGCAAGCAACGAACCCGTTCTCGCAATTCCCGTTTGAATTTCATCTGCAATGAACAAAACATTATATTGATTGCACAATTCTTTGGCACGCATCATATATTCATCTGCAGGAGTATAAACCCCAGCTTCCCCTTGAATTGGTTCCACAAGAAAACCTGCAATATTTTTCGAAGATTTTAAGGCGGTTTCTAACGCTTCCAAATCGTCGTAAGCAATTTTGATAAATCCTTCCGTGTAAGGCCCGAAATTCTTACGGGCATTTTCATCATTTGAAAATGAAATAATAGTTGTTGTTCTTCCGTGGAAATTTCCGTCACAAACTATTATTTGTGCTTCGTGTTCTGCAACTCCTTTTACTTCATAAGCCCATTTTCTACAAAGTTTCAATGCAGTTTCAACAGCTTCAGCGCCTGTATTCATTGGTAAAACCTTATCAAAACCAAAATATTTAGTTACAAATTCTTCATAAGGACCCAATTGATCATTGAAAAATGCACGAGAAGTTAACGTTAATGTTTGTGCCTGTTTCATCATTGCTCCAACAATTTTTGGATGACAATGACCTTGATTTACAGCAGAATAAGCCGATAGAAAGTCGTAATATTTTTTTCCATCAACATCCCAAACATAAACTCCTTCTCCTCTGTTTAAAACTACTGGAAGAGGGTGATAATTGTGGGCGCCATACTTGTTTTCTAAGGCAATAATCTCTTCGGCATTTAATTTTTCTAAAACTGACATTGTAAAATTATTTTAATTTTTCAAAATTCAATTCCTACTTGTGGAGAGAAATCATCCTGTATGATTGCAAAATTAGTGATATTTCTTTGATTTTTTTAGAATTCAATAATGGAAATGTACATTATTATAGAAATCTCATATTTAAATTTGATTTAATAGAAAAAAATTTACAAATAATAAATAGTCTGATTGTAGATAATTCATAGAAAATTTCAAAAAAAATGAAAATATTTCGTTAATTGAATTTATTAAACAATTCAAACGCTTATTTTTGCCCTATGGCAAGAAAAATTACAGACAAAATAGTATTCAATCATATTCAAGTTCTTGATGCTGGTGCAAAAGGCGTTTCGGTTGCAAAAGCACCTGACGGAAAAATTATTTTCATTCCAAATGTTGTTCCTGGTGATGTTGTAGATGTGCAGACATTTAAAAAACGTAAGGCATATTATGAAGGAAAAGCGGTGAAATTTCACGAATTTTCCGAACATAGAATAGAACCAATTTGTGAACATTTCGGTGTTTGTGGTGGTTGTAAATGGCAAAATATGAAATACAGCCAACAATTATATTACAAGCAAAATGAAGTAAAAAACCACCTTCAACGAATTGGAAAAATAGAATTACCTGAATTTGAACCCATCTTAGGTTCGGAAAAACAGTTTTTTTATAGAAACAAAATGGAATTCGGTTTTTCAAATAGTCGCTGGCTTACAGAAGAAGAAATTGGAAGTACCGAAGATTTAGTAAATAGAAATGCTCTTGGTTTTCATATTCCAAAAATGTGGGATAAAATTTTAGACATCACAAAATGTCATTTACAAGAAGATCCTTCAAATGCCATTCGGAATGAAGTTCGAGAATATGCAAATCTTCACAATTTATCTTTTTTCAATCCCAGAAATCACGAGGGTTTTCTAAGAACTTTAATGTTAAGAACTGCTTCAACAGGTGAAATAATGGTCTTAATTCAGTTTTTCGAAGAACACAAAGAAAATAGAGAGCTTCTATTGGATTATATTTATGAGAAATTTCCACAAATAACATCGCTTCAATATGTTATTAATTCTAAAGCAAACGATACATTATATGATACAAATATAAAATTATATAAAGGTCGCGATTATATATTGGAAGAAATGGAAGGATTGAAATTTAGCATCAATGCAAAATCATTCTACCAAACTAATTCTGATCAAGCGTATGAATTGTATAAAATAACTAGAGATTTCGCAGGTTTAACAGGCAATGAAATTGTATATGATTTATATACAGGAACGGGTACAATTGCTCAATTTGTATCCAAAAAAGCAAAAAAAGTCATCGGCGTTGAAAGTGTTCCAGAAGCAATTATTGATGCTAAAGCAAATGCCGAACGAAATAATATTACCAATTGTGAGTTTTATGTGGGTGATATGAAAGTTGTTTTCAATGAAAATTTCATCGCACAACACGGAAAACCAGATGTAATTATTACGGATCCTCCAAGAGATGGGATGCATAAAGATGTAATTGAGCAAATTTTGAAAATTGAACCTGAAAAAATCGTTTATGTTAGTTGTAATTCTGCAACACAAGCCCGAGATTTGGCTTTAATGGATGAAAAATATAAGGTAACTCGTGTGCGTCCTGTTGATATGTTTCCACAAACGCATCACGTGGAAAATGTCGTTTTATTAGAAAAAAGAAAATAATGAAAAAATTAATTTTATTCTTATTAGTGCTTTCAATGTCAATCTCAAGTTGTGAGAAAGACGATATTTGTGATGCTGCAACAGCTACAACACCGAAATTAATCATAGAATTCTACGATATTTTAAATCCAACGGTTTTAAAAAAAGTAACCAATTTGGCAGTTAAAGAAGTTGGAAGTACGGCTATTATTGGTTTTGTAAGCGAAAGTAAAATCCAATTGCCATTAAAAACAAATGAAGATATAACTAAATATAGTTTGATACTGAATAGCACGGATGTAACTATTGATAATGAAGATTTTCTGCAATTCAATTATACACGACAAAACATCTTTGTATCGAGAGCTTGTGGCTATAAAACCATTTTCACATTAGACCCAACAACTCCATATATTAAAACTGAAACTTCAACTCCTGACGGATATTGGATTCAAAATATTACTGTTGCAACCTCAAACATAACAACTGAAAATGAAACACACATCAAAATTTACTTTTAGTATTGCACTAATTTTGTTGTCATTTTTAGTAAATGCACAGCAGAAAAAAACAGACAGTATTCCTCCAAAAATTGAAAAATTTGGAATTCGTTTTGGTGCCGATATATTCAAATTGACCCGTTCGTTTTACGATAAAAACTACAAAGGAATTGAATTTGTTGGGGATTACCGACTCACGAAAAATTACTATTTAGCAGCCGAATTAGGAAATGAAAACAAAACTACTGAAGATGATAGGTTGAATACCACAGCAAAAGGAACCTATATCAAAGCTGGTTTTGATTATAATTCCTACGAAAATTGGTTGGATATGAGAAACATGGTTTTTATCGGTTTGCGTTACGGTGCAAGTTCATTCAGTCAGCAACTCAATAGCTATAAATTATACAATACTTCAACTTATTTCCCTGAAGCGCCAACAGTTGTTTCTGGGGAAAAATTCAACGGATTATCAGCGCAATGGCTTGAAGTTGTAGTTGGAATGAAAGCCGAAGTTTTGAAAAATATCTACGTTGGTTTCAGCGTTAGAATGAATAAAATACTTTCAAATACCAAGCCTGAAAACTTCGATAATTTATATATTCCAGGTTTTAATAGAACCTATAATGGCGATTTTGGTGTTGGATTTAACTATACCGTTTCTTACTTTCTACCAATTTATAAAACAAAATCATCACCAAAAAAAGTGGCAAAAAAGTAATAATTATTTGATTTCTTTTATTCCTTTTAGAAACATCCATTTCATAAATAACTTTTCTCCGTCATTTGTTTTTACCGCTTGAAATTTAGGTGCCAAAAGTGTTCCTACCGCAAATGCAGTAAATGGAATCCAAAGCCCAGTTAAATAGGTATAACTTTCTATTAAATAGCGTCCCAAAATAAACAAAGTTGCAAAACTCAACAATTGAAAAACAAACGCTTTTACTTGTAATTTTGTCATAATTCTTAAATTTAATATTATTCAGTAGGATTTTCTACCACTTGAAATTTCGTTCTTTTACTACCTTCATACATTTCGTATTTCACCAAACGAGCTTCGATACTTGCATTGAAAAGTTTGATTTTTCGAGATGGTTTTAATCCAACATATTTCAAAGCTTCTAAATTTCCTGTGATGAACCACGCATTGGTCCCAGGATAATTTTTCTTTAAAGTATCGCCAATATTTTTGTAGAATTCTTCCATATGAATGTCCAAACGCTCATCATAAGGCGGATTAAAAACAATATGCAATTTTCCTTCTGATGTTTTTTCAGTATCAAAAAAGTTACGTTCTTCAATAGTGATATATTCGTCTAAATTAGCGTTTTTGATATTATCTTTTGCTTTATTTACAGCACTTGGGGCTTTGTCAAAACCTTTTATAGTATGATGAAATTCACGAACTCTTTTCATTAATGATTCCAAAATTGAATCAAATAAATCATTATCCCAATCGTTCCATTTCTCAAATGCAAACTCTTTTCTATTGATATTTGCTGGAATATTACAAGCAATCATCGCTGCTTCGGCAAGGAAAGTTCCCGAACCACACATAGGATCTAAGAAATCGGTTTGACCGTCCCAACCAGAAAGCAATAAAATCCCCGCAGCCAAAACTTCATTAATAGGTGCGATATTGGTCGCCGTTCTGTAACCTCGTTGGTGCAATGAATTTCCAGAAGTATCTAAGGCAATTGAAACTTGGTCTTTATCAATATGAATATTAATTCTTAAATCAGGATGGATTTTATCAATACTTGGGCGTTGTCCCGTTCTATCTCTAAATTGGTCCACAATAGCATCTTTACATTTTTGAGAAACAAATTCCGAATGATTGAAATTGTCAGAATGTACCGTTGCATCAATCACAAAAGTTTGGTTTGCGCCAATAAATTTCGACCAATTAACGCCTTGAACGCCTTTATATAAATTTTGTTCGTTTGTAGCTTTGAAAAAATAAATCGGTTTTAACACCTTTAAAGCAGTTCTCAAAGATAGGTTTGCTTTGTACATAAAACCTTTGTCCCCTTTGAAACTGACCATTCTTACACCTTGTTCAACATCTTGCGCGCCAAGCATTTTCAACTCATTTGCTAAGATTTCTTCAAAACCAAAAAAGGTTTTGGCAATCATTTTAAAATTTTCCATAGCCCCCTAACCCCCAAAGGGGGAATTGTTAACGTTATATTTGGCAAAAATAGTCTAAATTTGCATTTTAAATGAAATTCAAATTGATAAATGTCAGATTTAAAAAATACAAACTCTCAAACTGCAAATTCTAATACACAAAATTGGTTCGCCTCTTGGTTCGATTCGCCTTATTATCACATACTTTACAAAGAACGTGATGAGGAAGAAGCGCAGTTGTTTATGGACACCATCGTTCATTATTTAAACCTTCCTGAAGATGCGAAAATTTTAGATTTGGCTTGTGGAAAAGGACGTCATTCCATTTATTTAAACCAATTAGGATTTGATGTTACAGGTGCTGATTTGTCTTCAAATAGTATCGCTTTTGCAAAAAAATCTGAGAATGAAACCTTGCATTTTGTAGAACACGATATGCGAAAACCATTCGAACAAAAATTCGATGCCATATTAAATTTATTTACAAGTTTTGGTTATTTTGAAAATGACGAAGACAATTTAACGACTTTAAAAGCCATAAAAGAAAGTATTTCAGAATATGGTTTTGCCGTAATTGACTTTATGAATGTGCCAAATGTTTTGGCTAATTTAGTTCCAGATGAAGTGAAAACGGTTGACAATATTGACTTCCACATCAAACGCTATTTAAAAGACAATCATATTTATAAAGAAATAGATTTTGAAGATAACGGCGAAAAATATCATTTTACCGAAAAAGTAAAAGCCTTAACTTTACAAGATTTTGAAACTATGATGGAACAAGCCGATATTTATTTATTGGATATTTTCGGTGATTATCGCTTGAAAAAATTCCAT
>CANINJ010000054.1 GCA_947468985.1 Bacteroidota bacterium | reverse complement strand
ATTTTCTATGCTTGAAATTTTTATTTCAATATCAAGTAAAATACAAATTCTTCTTACAATTGACAATCCTAATCCCGTTCCTTTAACTTCAGGATGTTCATTGGGTTCAGATCTAAAAAACGGGTCGAAAACTTTATTAATATTATCTTTTGAAATTCCAATTCCATTGTCAAAAATAGAAACAATAATAGTTGAATTATCATTTGATAAATTGATCACTATTTCTCCTTTATCGTTTGAATATTTTAAAGCATTGGAGATTAAATTTCCTATTACAATTGATATTAAATAATTGTCAGATTTAATGATATAATCTTCAGAAAAATGATGTTTTACAGTAATTTCTTTCCTTTTTATTTTATCCGAATACCTTGACAATACATCTAAAAAAACAGCATTTAAAGAAATATCTTCGTGCTTTAAATTTTGCTTTTGATTTTCAAAACGAGCCAATAATAAGAGTTCTGAAACTAAATTATTCAATCGATCAACTTCTTTAATACAAAAATCG
The DNA here is from genome assembly GCA_947468985.1 of Bacteroidota bacterium. GTDB lineage: Bacteria > Bacteroidota > Bacteroidia > Flavobacteriales > Flavobacteriaceae > Flavobacterium. The sequence continues at coordinate 9,335 of CANINJ010000054.1, read as the reverse complement.
ATTTTTTCTAAATATTCAGTTTGATTCCTAGGCTTTCTGATAAGAACTTCTAATGTTCCTTTAATAACAGCTAATGGCGTTCTTAATTCGTGAGAAGCATCTGAAGTTAATTGTTTTTCTCTTTCTACAGCGTTTTGAATTCTATCCAATAAATCATTAATTGTTTGGGATAATAACTGTAATTCATCCTTTTTCTTCGGTAAATCAATCCTGGCATTTAAATTTTCTTGTGATATTTTATCGGCAGTTTCAATAATATTTAATATCGGTTTAATACTTCGTCCTGTAATAATACGAGCTACTAGAAAAAGTAAAATAAGCGTAATTGGATATAATAATAATAATATATTTAATAAATTTCTTACAGTATTTGCTGCTTCTTCTAATGATACAGCAACTAATAAATATCCGCGAATTTGATTGTCTTTAATTAAAGGAACTTGCATTTGACGAACTAATTTTCCACCTAATTTAAAATCAGAAACTACTTTTACCTGACTATTTTTAGTAAAATGCAAGCTTTCTTTTCTAAGATTTTCTGATTTTTCAATTTCACGTCCATATTTATCAGATAATACTAAAAAAACAGGATTTACAGAAATCTCATTGTGTTCTTGTTTTATCCATTCATTTTTATCAATTAATTTCGTTTCGTTATTTACAAATTGAATTTTCTCAAGATATTCCTCAACTTCAAAATTAATGTTATCCGTTACATTCTTCTGAACCGAGAAAGAAACAATGGAATAAATAATTATGAAAACAACAAAAATTAGCATTGCTGTTGAGATAATGTAGTATAATGCAATTCTATTTTTTAAAGATAATGTAAACATAATTTAAAGGATTTCATTAGCTATGTAACCAATTCCTCGTATGGTTTTAATATAATCATCTTCCTTTTTAAGATTTAATTTTTTACGAATTGAATTCATAAATACGTCAATTACTCCTGTGTCATAATCAAAATGAATGTCCCAAACATCCTCAATAATTTGAGTTCTTGTACACACTTTTCCTTTGTTTTTTATTAAATAATATAACAATTCAAACTCTCTTTGAGTTAATGCCGCAATATTTCCATCCGTTAAAACTTGATGCAAACCAACATTAATTTCAATAGTTCCAAGGGTTAAAACTTCATTTTCATCTTGATTTCTAAAATGAATTTTTATACGTTCCAATAATTCATCAAAACTAAATGGCTTTTTGATATAATCATTGGCACCCGATTTCAAACCTTCAATCGTTTCTTGAATGGTATCTTTGGCTGTTAAAAATATAATTGGAATCGTTTTGTCTTTAATTCTTATTGCTTTGCACAACTCCAATCCATTCATTTTTGGCAACATCCAATCCAATAAAATCAAGTCGAAACTTTCTTTTTTAAATAATTCAAAACCCAATAAACCATCTAAAGCAGTACTGATTTCGTACCCTTCTTCTTCTAGTCCTTGTTTCAAAAATTGAACAATTCCCGCTTCGTCTTCTACTATTAAGATTTTCATTTTATATTTTTTCAATTGAATGCAGTAATGCGATATATTGACTCGGGGTTTCATTTTTGTAAACACCAATATTCCCGAGTTTTTTTGCTTCTTTATTTAACAATACAACCAAAGGAAAAAAGCCATCTTTGTTGTATTTTTCAACTATTAATAAATTTTGTTTGATTTCTTCTTCAGATAAATTAGAAGCTGAATTATAATCAAATTTGATTTTTACTAAGTTGTAATTCTCATTTGCAAAAGCAATGAAATCGTCCGATTTAAATATGTTTTGCTCTAATTTTGTGCAATTCTCACATTGATCTTCTACGGTAAAAAATAACAAAATTTTCTTGTTATTTTGAGATGCTTCTTTTATAGCACTCGAAATGTTATCATTCCAATTCTGAGCTTGAAGTTCTATACACATAAAAAATGCCAACAATACAAGGGTACATTTTTTCATAAAAATAATTAATTTCTGTATAAAATTATCAATACTAATTGACATTCTTCCTACAAAAATTAATTATTTTCAGCTATTTCGTAAAAAATATTTTACTATGAAAAAACTCTAAGGGAATTCCCGGTTAAAGCTGTATTATATTGCGCTAAATTACTCGACGCAGGTCCTCGTGTAACTGCTCCAGTACTACTAAATTGTGCTCCGTGATTTGGACAAATAAAATTATTTCCAGCAGAACTGTAATTAACATTTGTTCCTTGGTGGGTGCATCCTGCAGAAACTGCAATAAAACTTCCAGTTAAAGTTCTCGCTACAAGTACGCCAACATGAACCAAATAACCTCCATTATTTGCTAATGTTCCAGAGGAAATATCAAGTGTAAAATCAACATTTGTAGGAGCAGCAGAAGCTGTTCCATCCTTTTCACAACTTGCTACTAATCCACCAATACAAGCTGGAATCAAAACAGCAGCAGCACCAAATCCAACTCTTGCAAAAAAATCTTTCCTTGTCATATTTGTTATTTATTAAAATTTAAATCATCTTCTCTTCAAACTTAACTCTAATTTGTTTTTATTGGTATATTTCAAAATCACTCTTAAGCGGAAATTAAGAATTTTAAACAAATTTATGATGTTTATAGTACCAAATCCTTATTTTTGTAAAAATTATTTATATGACATTTTTAAGAAAAACATCTCCGTTTTATACTCTTGCATTATTCTATATCATTGTTAGTTTCATTTTAAGAATCATTCTACTTTTCCATCCAATAACTCAAACTTCATTCGTATTCATTGATACTATCAAGATTTTTGTCTTAGGATTACTATCAGATTTTTTTGTATTTGTATTCGCAAGTGCCTTTTTATGGTTGTATTTAATATTCATTTCCAATTCGAAATATCTAAAACCGTATGGCTACATCATTTTCGGATTATTAGTTTCACTATTGATATATGTCAAGTTTTTCAATACTATTCTGAATGAATACGGTGGCGTTTTACCCGAAATTGGCTTTACTTTCATTGCAATTAAAACAACATTATTTGGGTTATTATTATTCCTGCCTAAATACCGAGACACCATTCGATACTGGCTTTTTAGCTTTGTAATCTTCTTATTTGTGGTAATTCTGCTTCAAAATGCAATTAGCGAATTTTTCTTTTGGAACGAATTTGGTGTTAAATATAATTTCATAGCCGTAGATTATTTGGTTTATACCAATGAAGTAATTGGAAATATTATGCAATCTTACCCAGTTATTCCATTATTTTCGACCTTATTTATTGTTGCGGGATTGGTTACATATTTCATTGTAAAAAAATCGAAAAATTACATTGAAAACATTCCTACAATAGCAGAAAAAATTAAAATTTCAGGTATGTATTTTCTTTTATTTGGAATGTCACTTTTTGTAATTCCTTTTCTTTCAACCAAAGAAAATTCAGATAATATTTTTGCCAATGAATTAGAAGCTAATGGAATTTATAAATTCTACCAAGCCTTTATGAACAGTGAATTGGATTATTTTAAATTCTATAAAACGCTGCCTGAAAAAGAAGCTTATGATTTGTTAAATGCCCAAATAACTGGAAGTATTAGCGGAACAACCTTAAGAAATATTAAAAGTGCTGCCGCAGAAAATCATAAAAATGTAGTGCTAATTACCATAGAAAGTTACAGTGCCGAATTCCTTAAAATGTATGGAAACGAACAGAATATCACGCCATTTTTAGATAGTTTGGCAACAAAAAGTTTGGTATTTTCTAATCTTTATGCTGTTGGAAATAGAACGGTTCGCGGGCTTGAAGCGGTGACTTTATGTTTGCCACCAACTGCCGGCGAAAGTGTTGTAAAACGAGTTGATAATAAAGACAAATTTTCAACTGGAAGCGTTTTCAAGCAAAAAGGCTACAACGTAAAATATCTTTATGGTGGTGATGCCTATTTTGACAATATGCAAGATTTCTTTGTTGGAAATGGGTATGAAATTATCGATAAAAAAACGTTCAAACCTAACGAAGTGACTTTCCAAAATATCTGGGGAGTTTGCGATGAAGATATGTACAACAAGGCAATCACGGAAATGAATTCTGAATTCAAAGAAAATAAGCCGTTTTTCAATCATATAATGACGGTTAGTAACCACCGACCATTTACGTATCCAAATGATAGAATTGATATTCCTGGCGATGCGAAATCTCGTGAAGGTGGCGTAAAATATACTGATTTTGCAATGAAAGAATTTTTCAATAAAGCGAAAAAACAACCTTGGTTTGCCAATACTGTTTTCGTAATTCTTGCCGATCATTGTGCTTCAAGTTCTGGAAAAACGGAATTGCCAATTGACAAATACCGTATCCCTGCAATGGTTTACAGCCCTGGTTTTATTGCACCAAAACACTACTCAAATTTGATGTCACAAATTGATGTGATGCCAACAGTTTTCGGCTTGTTAAACTTTAATTATCAAAGTAAATTCTTTGGTCAAGATGTCCTGAAATCCGATTATAAACCAAGAGCTTTAATTGCAACTTATCAAAATCTAGGATTAATTAAAGACAATATTTTAACGATTATTTCCCCTAAACAACAGGTAAAACAATTGCAATTGACTTTGATTCCAAATCCAAAAGTAGCAAGTGAGTTCCAATTGTTATACGAACAGAAACATATTGCAAAACCGCGTTTGGATTTAGAAAACGAAACGATTTCTTATTATCAAACGGCTTCTGATATTTTAAAGAAAAAAAAGTATCAAAAATAAGTTCTGTTTCTAAAACAATAGCCTTCTTTTTGTCGTAAATTTATATTCAAATCAGAATTATGTTCCGGCATCAAGGAAAAAATAGGACTTTCATTCATAATTTACGCTTGGCAACTTTATTGTCTTTCGTAGCGGGAATAGTAAATATTACAGGTGTTTTAGCGCTTAAAACATTAACTACAAATGTAACCGGGCATTTTGCTTTTTTTGCTGAAGAATTTATGAAAAGGGATTTCACTGCTGCAATTACCTTTTTACTGTTTATTATCTTCTTTTTATTGGGTTCTTTTACTTCCAATTTCTTAGCCGAATTGGTATCAAGAAAAAAACCAGAATTGTCTCACGTAATCCCAATTTCTTTAGAAATAATTGTTTTAGTTGGTGTTGGAATTTTAGGAAACCAATCGGACATTTCCAATTTAGACGGAAAATTAATTGCTTTTTTAATGCTTTTTGCAATGGGAATTCAAAATTCATTGGTGACAAAAATTTCGCAATCAACGGTTAGAACTACACATTTAACTGGGCTTTTCACCGATTTAGGAATTGAATTGTCTCAGTTATTCTTTTATAAAAAACCCGAAGAAGTTAAAAAACTTAAAACCAATATTTACTTGCGATTATCAATTATCGCGTTTTTCTTTATTGGATGTTTTTCTGGGGGATATATTTACAAATCAATTGCTTTTCATACTTTATTTGTAGCTTCCTTTTTCTTATTGATAGCACTTTTATATGATTATCTCCGATTTCAATTTCATACCATAAATCGAAAAAGAACGCATCATTAAGCTACAACATCCAATTGTATTTTCTAATAAACCATTCTGATGCCAATGAAATTGCAATTAAAATCAGCAAATATAAAGTATTGATAATTTGGTTTTTAGATATAAAAACTAATGAAAACAAACTAACATTCATCATTCAAAACATCTATTTTAAACTGACTAATTAGCTTCTTCATTCCTTTTAAATCTTTAATTTTTTTATCAAGTGAAATCAATTTTTCATCAAGAAAAACTAACTTTTCATCTTTTGAAATTTTGTTATTATACCAAGCATCAATTAATTGTGCAATTTCACTTATTGTAAAACCAATTGCTTTTGCATCTCTAATTAAATCTAATTTTTCTACTGTTTCTTCATCGTAATGAAAATAATTATTCGACTTTACATTTTCATCTCGCTTCCCTTTTATCAAACCCGATTTTTCATAAAATCGTATCGTGTGAGCACTAATTCCAGTTCGTTTTGATAGTTCATTAATTAGCATTTCAGATGTTTTTTTGACAAAGATAAATTAATTATTAAAAAATAACAAGTATAGACCATACTCTAACGTTGTGGGTTTTGAATTAATACTTTAGGTTTGCAGAAATATAAAAATATCAAATGAAAAAAGTAATATTAATTACAGGTGCAAGTAGTGGGATGGGTAAAGAAACTGCAATTCAGCTACTTAAAGAAGGGCATATTGTATATGGAGCTGCAAGACGTGTCGAACAAATGCAAGACATTGTAAATGATGGAGGATTTGCTATTGCTTTGGATGTTAGCAGTGAACAACAAATAATTAACGGAGTGGCTCAAATTATTAAAGAACAAGGTAAAATTGATGTGCTTTGGAATAATGCTGGCTATGGTTTGTACGGCGCAATTGAAGATATTAAAATTGAAGAAGCTCGAAGACAATTTGAAGTAAATCTTTTTGGATTAGCTCGCATAACACAAGAAGTTTTGCCATATATGCGAAAAGCAGGTCAGGGCTTAATAATTAACACTTCATCAATGGGTGGAAAAATGTACACGCCACTTGGTGCTTGGTATCACGCTACAAAACACGCATTAGAAGGATGGAGTGATTGTCTTCGATTAGAGCTTAAAGGTTTTAATATTAAAGTTGTGATTTTAGAACCAGGGGCAATTGCAACAGAGTTTGGTGATGTTTTGCATCAACCAATTCTTGACCATTCTGGAAAGGGAGTTTATGCCAAATTAGCGCACTCAATGGCAAAAACAATGCAAGATTCTTATGGTAAAAACAATAGTTCTTCACCATCGTCAGTGATTTCCAAAACTATTTCCAAAATAATTAATACAAAGCAACCAAAAACAAGATACCGTGTTGGTAAATGGGCAAAACCAATGGTCTGGATGCGTACTTATTTAGGAGATGCATTTTTTGACAAAGTCATAATGAGTCAATTGAAATAATTCTTAATTAAAACAAATGATACAAATACAAAAATATTTTAATGCCGAAAAATCTGAAAGCCTACTGTTTATGGCTTTTGGATTATTCTTTATGCTATTCTCAATTTATTGTTATGCTATTTTAAAAGATAATTTTTGGAATGGATTGGCTATTCCTTTACTATTTTTTTCAGTAATCCAAATGGTAATTGGAAGTACTATTTATTATAGAAGCCCAAAAGACAAACTAAAAGTTGAAAACATGCTGAATAATGAACCTCAAAAAATTCAATTAGAAGAAATACCAAGAATGAAAATTGTTGTGAAAAATTTTATTTATTATCGCTATTTTGAAATAGTTATGATTGCTATTGGAATCGTATTAATGTTTTCTTTTAATGATTACACCTTTTGGAAAGGTTTAGGAATGGGACTTTTTGTGCAATGTTTGCTTTTACTTTTACTCGATTTTTTTGCGGAAAAAAGAGGGCTATCGTATTTAAAATATTTACAAAATCTCTAATACTATTTGAATTACTCACGTTACGTAAATATCTAAAAAGAAAAAGCGAGTTATTGAGATTATCTACAACATCCCATTGTATTTTCTGATAAACCATTCTGAAGTTAGTGAAATTGCTATTAAAATCAGTAACCAAATCCAATCAATCAGAGGCGTTTTCTTAACTATTGCCTTTTGTATCGATTTATATTCCTCATTTTCCAAAAGCGATTTTATCAACGCATCAACTTTATTAGGAAAAATAACTTGCCCTTTCGTTTGTGATGCCAATTGGGTTAATTTATTCAAATCTGGGTTTACAAATTGTTTTTCAATGTCAAAATCTAATATCTCAAAATACCCATTATAAACGGTATTTGAATTCAATTCTTTGACCACAAAATTATATTGTCCCGCAACCAATCCGTCTAAATTTACTTTAAATGAAGTCGTCGTTTTCAATAAATCAAATGTTTTTGTAGCCTTCGTATTTTTATTTACAACAGTGATATTCAATCGAGCTTTTTCATCAAATTCATAGTTCTTATTGAAGTATTGTGCCGAAATTTCAATTGCATCACCCGAATTATAATAGCCTTCGTGGTTCACAACCAATGATTTTTTGGAAGCATTAGAAGCTAAAAACTGAATTGTTTTATCAATGAAAACATCATATTTCTCATACGATTTTGTTTCTACGTGGCTTTGCAAACGCCATTTCCAACTGTTTTCCCCCAATAAAAAAGCCGTTCGTTTTCCTTGATTTTCGGAAAATGCAAGCAACGGCGCATTGGTTTCAATATTCCTGATTTTTGAGGATAATAACACATTTACATTTGCAGAAGCGGTTACCGTTCCAAACGAATTTTGCAAGGGTGGAAATTGTTCAAATCCAATATCATCCAGTGCAAAAAGGTTGAAATCACTTTTGTAACTAGCCAAATAATCTTCCGTTTGGTTACTCATATTAAACACAAAACTACTTTGTTGTTGGTTCAAAAAGTAGAAATCTGTTTTGGTACCTGTAATTATAAATGTATTTATTTCCGATTTTTTATTAGCTTCAAAAAATGATTTAAAATCAGCTGTTGGCTGGTACAAAATAGCAATATTATATTTTTGTAAATCCTTAATTTCATTAGGCTTAACAATCGTAACTTTTCGTTGCGCATTGGTTTCAATTGCGCGTTTCAAAGCACCGATATCAGGATGATTAATCGAAGAAACAATCACGATTTCTGTTTTCTGATCGATGATTTCAACCGCAAAATTCTTAGTATTGTTGTACGTATTTTTCTCTTTTTCTTTAGAAGTAATTGCCGCTTTAAAAACCTGTAAACCGATTTTATCCGCAGGAAGCAAAACAGAAACTATAGCTGACTTTTTTGAAGGCGAAAAAGAAACGGTTTGCGTATTTAAAACTGAATTTCCTTGAGAAATACTGAAATTTGCCGAAATACTTTTCGTTCCTGAATAGTTTAAAAAGACTTCAACGGGGAATTTATTTTTGTGAAACGCATATTTATTTACGTTCAATTGGCTTACTTTCAAATCTAAATAAGTCGTTGTATCACCAACAACAATAGGGTACACTTTTTTATTTACATCAAAACTATAGACGAAATCATTTCCTGAAGTTTGATTTCCATCAGAAATTAAAACTGTTGGAAACGTTACGTTTTTATTGATGCTTTTAACACTTTTCGCAACTTCATCAAGATTGGTTTGATTTCCCTTGAAATCAAAGGTTTCCGAACTTTGAAAATCGCTATCAAAACGATACGATTGCAAATCAAATTTCTCTTGAATTTCGGCATTGGAAGTGATTTTTTTATATACTTCTAATGAAGTTGCCTCGGCTTTTAAATCCACAATCGAATTGGAATTATCGACTGCAATTGCCAAAGGCGTTTT
>CANINJ010000053.1 GCA_947468985.1 Bacteroidota bacterium | reverse complement strand
CGTTCCTTTATCCAAACCATTGTAAAAACTCCCAGCTTTGAATTCTGGAACAATAATATTTCTAATAATTTCACCGCCAATTCCTGCCGTCAATCGGTCTTCAACACCATATCCAGGATTGATTGCAATTTTCTTTTCGGCTTTAGCCAATAAAATTATTACACCATTATCATTTTTTGCTGTTCCTCCAATTCCCCAAGTTTGTCCCCATTTTGTAGCAAGCATACTCACGTCTTCGCCTTTCAGACTTTCAATGGTAATAACTACAATTTGGGTAGTGGTAGAATCGGAATACCGAATAAGTTTTTCTTCTAATTGTGCTTTTTCAGTTGCACTTAAAACATTGGCATAATCGTAAACAGAGGTTTGTTCACTAGGAATTTCAGGAATATTGAATTGTGCAAAACCTATTTGTGTAAACAGCAAACAAACAACTAATCTAATAATAACGGTTTTTTTCATAACTAATTTCATTATCCTTTAGATATTTCGTTTGACAATTCATTGGTATCGCCTTTTTGCCAAGGGAAATAATTTTTCAATTGTGCACCGGCTTTCTGAATCCCATCGATTAGCCCTTGTTTAAAATTGCCTCTTTTGAAGTGCAACATCATTGCATCTTTGGTAGTATCCCAAAAATCATCGGGAACAACATCATTAATACCTTTATCACCACAAATTACAAATGTTTTATCGGCTACAGCCAAATAAATCAAAACCCCATTTTTGAGTTCTGTTTGGTGCATTTTTAATTCTTCAAAAACTTCCAAAGCACGTTCATACGCGCCTATGGAAGTTGTTTTTTCAATATGAACTCTAATCTCTCCAGAAGTTTCTTTTTCCGCCATACTAATAGCAGCAACAATTTCTTGTTCTTCTTCATTGGTTAAAAAAACTTCTTTTGACATTTTATTTCTTTTTTAAATTTCCCTTATGGAGTTGAGGGCTTTAGAATTTTACTTCAACTGGTTTTTCAGCACCAACAGCAGCCTCGAAATAAGGTTTTTCTTTCAAACCATAAAAACCAGCCAAAATATTTCTTGGGAAAGTATTTATATTATTGTTATAAGGTTTAACCGCTTCATTGAAACGAGTTCTTGCTGTCAAAATTTGGTTTTCTGTACTTGCTAATTCGTCTTGCAATTTCAAGAAGTTTTCATTGGATTTCAAGTCAGGATATTTTTCAACTGAAACTAATAAACGTGACAATGAAGAACTTACTCCTGATTGCGCTTTGTTGAATGCTGTCAATTGTTCAGGTGTAATATTTGTTGGGTCAACAGTTACGGCTGTTGCTTTTGCACGTGCTTCAATAACTGCAGTCAAAGTGCTTTTTTCGAAATCGGCAGCTCCTTTTACGGTATTTACTAAGTTTCCAATTAAATCATTTCTTCTTTGGTAAGATGTTTGAACATTTCCCCAACTTTCTTTAATATCTTGATCATAACTTACCGCTTTGTTATATATTCCTGCCGACCAGCTGTAAATTCCAATTACTATTACTGCTACAATAATCCAAGGTAAAAATTTTTTAAAATCCATTTTTGTTTAATTTAAAGTTTAGTGTTTAATTTTATTTTTTAAAAATCTGCAATCAAAAATCTATATTATTTTTCTTCTGTAGGAGAGTAAATATAATAATCCTGTAAAAAACCCGAAAAATATAAACCCCATAATCCAAATAAATTTTTCTGTTCCTTCTATCTTTTTTGAATTCGAAATTTCATAAACTGATCCGACCATAAAAAAAGCGAATAAAAAAAGCCCAAATCCTAAAAAAATATTTGCAAATGGCATATATGTAATTTTAAATAATGCTCCAATAATTATTAAGACAAAAGAAATACTAAAACTCCAAGGTAAATTTTTTTTAAAATCCATTTTTGTTTAATTTAAAGTTTACTATTAAGTGTTTTATAATTCTAATTTAATTGCATTCAACTGCATTTTTATGCCTTCTAATTTGCTGATAATTTCATATTTATCCAAGGTTTTTTTCTGACCTTCTTTCAAATGGGTTTTGGCACCTTCTAATGTAAATCCGCGTTCTTTAACCAAATGAAATATCAATTTCAAATTGGAAACGTCCTCGGGCGTAAACATTCTATTTCCTTTTGCGTTTTTCTTAGGTTTTAGGATGTCAAATTCCTTATCCCAAAAACGAATTAATGATGCATTTACATCAAACGCTTTGGCCAATTCGCCAATGCTGTAGTACCTTTTGTCCGCTGATAACTCTATATGCATTAGTCTAAAGATTGATTTTCTTGATTCGCAATTTTTGAAATAGCAACATATTCTGCCGCTGAAATATTTCCATAATAAAAATTCAAAGGATTCACCACATCACCATTTTTATGAACCTCATAATGCAAGTGCGGCGCTTCCGAACGCCCTGTGCTTCCTACATACCCAATAATATCGCCGCGTTTCACATATTGTCCAACGCCTGCTTTATATCTACTCAAATGCGCATACAACGTTTCGTAACCAAAACCATGCCGAATTACAATGTGATTTCCAAATCCCGATGCCGCATTGTCTGCCCGTGCTACAAATCCGTCGCCAGAAGCAAATACTGGAGTTCCTGTTCTAGCTGTAAAATCCATTCCTTCGTGAAATTTTCTAGCCTTCGTAAACGGATCACTTCTATATCCAAAACCCGACGCCATGCGCTTCAAATTCTCATTTCTCACAGGTTGAATTGCTGGAATTGCAGCCAATAATTTTTCCTTACTTTTTGCTAATTTCAAAATTTCATCCAACGATTTCGACTGAACTACAAGCTCTTTCGAAAGCACATCAACCCTTTTTGTAGTGTTGACCACCAATTCTGAATTGTCGTAACCTTCTAAATTCTTGTATCGATTATTAGCTCCAAAAACTGCCTTTCTGTCTTCTTCAGAAATCGGAGAAGAGTTAAAATAGGCACGATATAAATTATTATCACGGTCTTCAATCGAACTCAAAACTTCATCAACTTGGTCCATTTTCCGATTCAAAATCCCATATCTAATCTTCAAATTCTCAATTTCTCGAGCTTGAAACTTGTCTTTTGGCGTTTCAAAAAAAGGAGTATTCAATAAAACTACAAATGCCAAAAATCCAAATAAGGACGAAGCCAACAAAAACAGCATAAAATAAGCAAAACTTCTTCTTTTTAAAGGAGTAATAATTTTATATGCCAAACTTTCTGTGTCGTAATAATATTTTACCTTCGCCATGTTTTAAAAATATGCTATTTTTGCACTTTGTAAAAATAGGTTTTATAAATTTACAAAGCGTTGGAAAAACAAATTTAATAAATGTTTCAGTAGTCCACCGCTTTTTTTAACACTATTTTATGTGCCTATTCCAGCTTTCCGTTGCAAGTTCTCGTTTTGAAATCTTTTTTTCTACAAGCCAGTAGAAGCTTCCTTTGGTCGCTCTACCAGCTCAAGAAATAATAAATTTCAAAATCTCGAAGCTTTCCACTGCAATCTGGGGCAAAAACGTTAATCCGTTGATTTGGTTATCCGTTTATTCGAAAACCAATTAACCAATTAACCAAATAACCGATTAAACAATAACAATGAAATCACAAGACGTAAGAAAACAATTTTTAGATTTTTTTGAAAGCAAAGGACATTTAATAGTTCCATCGGCACCAATCGTTCTTAAAGATGATCCAACCTTGATGTTCAACAACTCAGGAATGGCCCAGTTCAAAGAATATTTTTTGGGTAACGGAACCCCAAAAAGTGCCCGAATTGCTGATACTCAAAAATGTCTTCGTGTTTCAGGAAAACATAATGATTTAGAAGAAGTAGGGATTGACACCTACCACCATACCATGTTTGAAATGTTGGGAAACTGGTCTTTTGGTGACTATTTCAAAAAAGAAGCCATCAATTGGGCTTGGGAATTATTAACCGAAGTCTATAAAATACCAAAAGACATTCTTTATGTTTCTGTTTTTGAAGGAAATCTAGACGAAAATGTTCCTTTCGACCAAGAAGCCTATGATATTTGGAAAACCTTAATTTCCGAAGACCGAATTATCCTTGGAAACAAAAAAGATAATTTCTGGGAAATGGGGGAGCAAGGTCCTTGTGGTCCTTGTTCAGAAATTCACGTTGACATTCGTTCAGTAGAAGAAAAAGCTAAAATTTCAGGAAAAGATTTAGTCAATAATGACCATCCACATGTGGTGGAAATTTGGAACAATGTATTTATGGAATTCAACCGTAAAGCCGACGGATCTCTTGAAAAACTACCGGCCCAACACGTAGATACCGGAATGGGTTTTGAACGTTTGTGCATGGTTTTGCAAGGAGTTCAGTCCAATTATGATACCGATGTTTTTACACCAATTATTCAACATATTGAGAAAATAACGGGTGGAAAATATACCATTAAAGCCAAAGACGACGAAGAAGAAAAAATCAATATAGCCATTCGCGTTATTGCTGATCACGTTCGTGCCGTTGCTTTTGCAATTGCCGACGGACAATTGCCTTCTAATACAGGTGCAGGATATGTAATTCGTAGAATTTTGCGTCGTGCGATTCGTTACGGATTTACATTTTTGAATACTAAAGAAGCGTTTATTTACCAATTAGTAGAAACCTTGAGCAGTCAAATGGGAAGTTCTTTTCCAGAAATTAATGCTCAGAAAAACTTGGTTATGAACGTAATTCGAGAAGAAGAAAATTCTTTTTTAAGAACATTAGATCAAGGATTACAATTGTTAGAAAATGTAATTTCTGCTACAGATGGAAAAACGATTTCAGGACAAAAAGCATTCGAATTATACGATACTTTTGGTTTCCCAATCGATTTAACGGCACTGATATTAAGAGAAAGAGGACTTGAATTGGACGAATCTGGTTTTGATAAAGCGATGCTTGAACAAAAAACGCGTTCTCGTGCTGCATCAGAAGTTTCAACCGAAGATTGGACTTTATTGGCACAAGGAAATACAGAAACATTTGTAGGGTATGATTTAGCTGAAAACGAAGTAAAAATCACTCGTTTTCGTAAAATTGACAGTAAAAAAGATGGTGTTTTATTCCAAATAGTTTTAAATAACACGCCTTTTTATCCAGAAGGTGGTGGGCAAGTTGGTGATAAAGGAACTTTGGTTTCAGCAAACGAATCCATAGAAATAATTGACACCAAAAAAGAAAACAACCTGATTTTGCATTTGGCTAAAAAATTGCCTGAAAATGTAAACGCAAGTTTTGTGGCCAAAGTAAACCAAGATTTAAGAAGCTTATCGTCAAGAAATCACTCGGCAACGCATTTGATGCATCAAGCATTACGAAGCATTTTAGGAACGCACGTAGAACAAAAAGGATCTTTAGTAAATCCAAATTATTTGCGTTTTGACTTTTCACATTTTGTAAAAATGACGGAATCCGAATTGCAACAAGTAGAGGATTTTGTAAACGCAAGAATTCAAGAGCAATTACCATTAATAGAACGCAGAAATATTCCTTTTGCACAAGCAGTTTCAGAAGGCGCAATGGCGCTTTTTGGAGAAAAATATGGGGACGAAGTACGTGCAATAAAATTTGGAGAAAGTATGGAATTGTGTGGCGGAATCCACGTGAAAAACACAGCCGAAATCTGGAATTTCAAAATTGTTTCTGAAGGTGCTGTTGCTGCGGGAATTCGCCGTATAGAAGCAATTACAAGTGATGCTGTAAAAGCACATTTCGCATCGTATGAAAATACGTTGAATGAAGTTAAAGAAGCATTGAAAAACCCACAAGATATTTTGAAAGCAGTTCAGTCGTTACAAGACGATAACGCAAAACTTTCAAAACAAATTGAGGTCTTTGTAAAAGAGAAAGTCAAAAATATGAAAGCTGCTTTAACAGCTGATATCCAACAAATAAACGGAATTCAATTTCTAGCAAAACAAGTGGATTTAGATCCAAATGGAGCTAAAGATTTGGCTTATGAATTAGGAACGTTAGGTACAAATGTATTTGTAGTTTTGGCTACAGCCGAAGAAGGAAAACCAACGATTAGCTGTTATATATCAAAAGAATTAGTTGCCGAAAAAGCTTTAAACGCTGGAAATGTAGTTCGCGAATTAGGTAAATTCATCCAAGGTGGAGGAGGAGGACAACCGTTCTTTGCAACTGCTGGAGGAAAAAATACAGCTGGAATTCCAGAAGCGTTAGAAAAAGCAATTGAATTTGTGAAGTAGGTTTAAAAAATAGAATCCTTTAAGAGTTTTAAATTCTGAAAGGATTTTTTTAATTTAAAAAAGGTATTTTTCAAACAAATAAAAAGTTATGAATTTCACAACCAAAATACCCATATCAAAATCAAATTCCCCAATTGATTATTCATCAAAAATGGTGTCTTTGGGTTCCTGTTTTGCAGTAAATATGGCTGAAAAATTCGATTATTTTAAGTTTCAAAACACCTGCAATCCATTTGGGATTTTATTTCATCCTTTAGCAATCGAAAATATTATTTTGAAAGCCTTAAACTTAAAATTTTTTACTGAGGAAGATATTTTTTTTCAAAATGAACGCTGGCATTGTTTTGACGTCCATTCAGATCTAAGTAATACAAACAAGGAAGATTTTTTACAAGTATTAAATGGATTTGTAAAAACTACTAATAAACAAATAACAGAAGCTTCACATATTATTATTACGTATGGAACTTCTTGGGTTTATCGAAATAAACAAACGGAAAAAGTAGTTGCCAATTGCCATAAAGTTTCACAAAATCAATTTGACAAGGAAATTTTATCAGTTGCAACTATCGAAAAATCGATTCAAAATACAATTGATTTAATCGAAAAAGTAAATCCGAAATGTGCAATTATTTTTACCGTTTCACCTGTTCGCCACATCAAAGATGGTTTTTCAGAAAATCAAAGAAGTAAAGCAAATCTAATTTCTGCTATACATTCTACTTTTGAGATTCGAAATACGACAAACATATATTTTCCTTCCTACGAAATCATGATGGATGAACTTCGAGATTATCGTTTTTATGCAGAAGACATGCTACATCCAACACAAGTCGCAATTGATTATATCTGGGAACGATTCTGCAATTCTACAATTTCTGAAAACGCATTTCTAACAATGGAAGCTGTCGAAACAATCCAAAAAGGGGTGTTACATCGTCCTTTTAATTCCAATTCTGAAAGTCATTTAAAATTTACTAACCAATTGGAATTAAAAATAAGCAAGCTAAAAAGCGAATTTTCTTTTATGAAATTTTAGCTACAATTTGCTCTGTAAACTTTGCCATCCTCCGCCATTTATTGCGTCAATTCCGTTTTGTTTTAAAATTGAAGTCGCTTGAGAACTTCTCATTCCACTGGCACAACATGCGATAACTGGTTTATTTTGTTTTTTAATTTCATTGATTTTAGTTCCAATCTCACTTAAAGGTATATTTTTTGAACCTTTAATATGTCCACCTGCAAATTCTCCAGGACTTCTAACATCAATGATTACCGCTCCTTTTTCTATAAATTCTTGAATACTTTCTGATTTGTTTCCAAGACCTAAAAAATCTAATAATCCCATAATTTTATAATTTTTGAAATACAAAGGTAAAGTGTGAAAACGAATAAATTTGTAACAAAAGTTACTTTACTTTGAAATAAATTCTACATTTGAAACCTATGAAAATTACAGATAGAAAAACGGAGATTATTAATGTAGCTGCAAAACTTTTTAAAGAAAAAGGTTACAGCGCAATAACGATGCGCGATATTGCTCAGTCAATGGATATTAAGGCTGCAAGTTTGTATAATCATATAAAATCCAAACAAGAAATTTTAGCATTAATTATTATCGAAATTGCAGAAGAATTCACCAATACTATTTCTAAAATTGTAATTTCTGAAGATACAAATATTCAAAAATTAGAAAAGGTAATTCAACTTCATATTGATATTACTTTAAGAAATTCGGACGCATTAGCGTGTTTGAATAATGATTGGATGCATTTGGCACCAGCCGAATTAAGCTATTTTATTAAAATGCGTGAAGATTATGAAGAATATTTTAGAAGAATAATTGTAAATGGAATTGCTAATGGGGAAATAAAAAACCTTAATCCCGAAGTTGTTATTTTTTCAATACTCTCCACTTTAAGAACTCTTTATCTTTGGTATGGAAAGAAAAAAAACTTAAATCCTATCGTTTTAAAATCGAATATGAAACAAGTTTTACTAAATGGAATTGTTTAAAATATAGTTATTCTTAAAATTACATATTTCGTTGCTTTTTCCATTCAAAATTTCATTAAATCTATTTTTTCAATCGTTGTAGTAGCTTTTTGAGAAATAATACTTAAATTTGCATTGTAAACTAACGGTTGTTAGTTTGAAATAATTGTAAATTTAATGGCGAAATTTCATAGTATAAAAATACTCGATATTTATAAGGAAACTAAAGATTGTTCGGTGATTTCCTTTGATATTCCAGAGGAACTAAAACAAGAATTTGTATACAAGCAAGGGCAACATTTGACTTTAAAAGCAACAATTGATGGCGAGGAAATTCGTCGTTCCTATTCTTTATGTTCTAGTCCAGTTGAAAATAAATGGCAAGTTGCAGTTAAAAAAATCAATAATGGACTTTTTTCTACTTTTGTAAATGATAAATTAAAGAAGGGTGATTTCCTCGAAATTATGCCGCCAAATGGTGTTTTTCATACAGATGTAAATCCTTCAAAAGCCAAAAATTATATTGCTTTTGCAGCGGGAAGTGGAATCACACCCATACTTTCAATAATTAAAACGCATTTGGCATTAGAACCAGAAAGCACTTTCAAACTCTTTTATTTGAATAGAAGTGTAAAATCAATTATCTTTAAAGAGGAAATAGAATTATTAAAAAACAGGTATTTTGGGCGAATTGAAATTTTTCATTTCTTAACAAAAGAAAATCGGAGTATTGAGTTATTAAACGGAAGATTTACAAAGGAAAAATTGCAAGTTCTAACTGATAAAATAATTGATGTTCCTGCTGTTGACGAATGTTTTATTTGTGGGCCAGAAGAAATGATTTTCTTGATTCGTGATGAATTAGTTGCTGCAGGATTATCAAAAGAAAAGTTGCATTTTGAATTGTTTACTTCTGGAATTTCAGATGCGGATAAAAAAAGAGTTTCTGAAATTTTAGAGAAGAAAATTGAAGGTACTGAAGTAACTATTATAGATGGCGGAAAAGAATTTCATTTCACAATGAATGAAGATTTCGATACCATATTAGACGGAGCTTTAGCCGCTGGTGCCGATTTGCCTTTTGCTTGCAAAGGTGGTGTTTGTAGTACTTGTCGATGCAAAGTCATTGAAGGTTCCGCAGAAATGAAAGTCAACTATGCGCTGGATGAAAATGAAGTGGCAAAGAACTATATTTTGAGTTGTCAAGCTGTGCCAACTTCTAAAAAAATTGTTGTTGATTTTGGAAATTAATATCGTTTTAAAGTTGGTGTTGATTGTCAAACTTTAAATCTAAATAAAAAATTATGTCAGATAAAGAAATAAAAAATTTAGAAGAATTATTCGATTTACGCATCGCAAACGATGAAAAAATCGAGCCTAAAGATTGGATGCCTGAGAAATATCGTAAAACTCATATTCGTCAAATTTCTCAACATGCACATTCAGAAGTTGTTGGAATGTTGCCGGAAGGAAATTGGATAACACGGGCGCCAACATTACGCAGAAAAGTTGCCTTATTGGCAAAGGTTCAGGACGAAGCGGGACACGGATTGTATCTGTATAGTGCATGCGAAACCTTAGGAGTTTCTCGTGACGATTTGTACGAACAATTGCATTCGGGCGAAGCAAAATACTCAAGTATTTTCAATTATCCAACAGTAACTTGGGCAGATATGGGCGCAATTGGATGGCTTGTTGACGGTGCTGCAATTATCAATCAAGTGCCGCTAACAGCGACTTCTTTCGGT
>CANINJ010000052.1 GCA_947468985.1 Bacteroidota bacterium | reverse complement strand
TGTTGTTTCCAACAAGAAGAAAGTCGTAGTTTTAGGTTCAGGACCAAACAGAATTGGACAAGGAATTGAATTTGACTATTCTTGCGTTCACGGTGTGTTGGCTGCGGCAGAATGTGGCTATGAAACCATAATGATTAATTGCAATCCTGAAACCGTTTCAACTGATTTTGATACCGCCGATAAATTGTATTTTGAACCTGTATTTTGGGAACATATTTACGATATTATTCGTCACGAAAAACCAGAAGGTGTAATTGTTCAATTGGGTGGTCAAACAGCATTGAAATTGGCTGAAAAGCTTTCAAAATATGGAATTAAAATCCTTGGAACTTCTTTTGACGCATTAGATTTAGCTGAAGACAGAGGTCGTTTTTCTGAACTTTTGACAGAGTTAAAAATACCATTTCCTCAATTCGGAATTGCGGAAAATGCGGATCAAGCAAGTGCTTTAGCCGATGTATTGGATTTTCCACTTTTAGTTAGACCTTCCTATGTTTTGGGTGGCCAAGGAATGAAAATCGTAATTAACAAACAAGAATTAGAAGAACATGTAATTGATTTATTAAAATCGATTCCTGGAAATAAATTACTATTAGATCATTATCTTGATGGAGCAATTGAGGCTGAAGCCGATGCCATTTGCGATGGTGAAAATGTCTATATTATTGGAATAATGGAGCACATTGAACCTTGCGGAGTGCATTCAGGCGATAGTAATGCCACTTTACCCCCATTTAATTTAGGGGAATTGGTAATGACTCAAATAAAAGATCATACTAAGAAAATTGCATTGGCATTGAGAACTGTTGGTTTAATCAATATCCAATTTGCCATTAAGGATGAAGTGGTTTACATAATTGAAGCCAATCCAAGAGCTTCAAGAACGGTTCCTTTTATTGCAAAAGCCTACGGCGAACCGTATGTAAATTACGCAACAAAAGTAATGCTAGGACACAATAAAGTAACCGATTTCAAATTTAATCCGCAATTAAAAGGATTTGCAATTAAGCAACCCGTTTTTTCATTTAGCAAATTCCACGGAGTAAATAAAGCATTAGGTCCAGAAATGAAATCCACAGGGGAAAGCATTTTGTTTATTGATGACTTGAAAGACGACCAGTTTTATGAATTGTACTCTAGACGAAAAATGTACTTGAGCAAATAATTACTATAATTAACTATAAAAAGCGCTTTAATCGGCGCTTTTGTTGTTTAAAATTCAATTTTAATACCTAAAACTGGATGACAATTTTGAACTATTAAATTTTGTCTCTGAAATTGATTTGATTGAGAATTAAAGGTTAGCCTTGCTGCAAATCGAGCGTTATTAGCAGACCCAATAAAAACGGGAATACTCGACAAACCAGAAATTGCTCCACCTAAAATTAAAAAACCATAAAGATCAGTATCCGAATTAGATTCTAAAAAATCAGAATTACTAAAGCCAATAATTCCAATGGTTGACAAAACAATTCCTGTCCCAAATAAAAACCATCCCGTTTTATTTTGCCTTTTACTTTTGTCTAAATAATATTCTTTTGAATAAGGAACAATAGAAGTATTTTGACTCCATAAATTCGTTGAGAGTAACATAAATGCAACAAACAAAATAAGTGTTTTCATAACAATAAATATTTTGCCTACTCTTTCAATATGCAGTTTTCGGCTACTCTGTTCTTGAATGTACAATAACATAGTAGCGAATCGAATGTATATTTGGATACTTAAAGTTACTCAATATCTTTAATATATTCGTCGTATTCTAAATAAAACAGTTCCAAAGCACTCATTTTCTCGTTAAAAAAAGCAAAAATTTCATCCCAATACTTTTGATTGCTCACACTTACATTTAATTTTTCAACCCAAATTCGGCTAATCGTTTTTCCGTTTTCTAAACTGAAATTTTTCTCAAATACTAAATCTGAAATAAATTCCTCTTCAAGAATATTTTTCAAGGATTCTAACTTTTCAAAATACTGAATGCGCTTGATTTCATTGCGATGTTCAATGTCAATTTGCACTTGAGCTTTGGTATTTTCAACATAAAATTTAAAAGAAAAATCTTTAATTTTGGTGTCATAAAGAACCCATTTCCTTGGGTATTTTTCGGAAAATGTAACCCAAAATTCCCTTTTTAATTTTTGATTTTCTTCTTTACTATACATTTGTGCTTAATTTATCTTTTAATGTTGATTTTCAAATAGTTGCAAATATCGTTTTTCTAAACTACTTTTATAATTATTTTGAATGCAAAAATAGGACATCGTTATGGATTTTATCGAGTTTTTAAAATATGTTCCAAAAATAGAAAAAGAAAAACTTCTTGCGGAAGAGGCGCACCTAAAAATGGCACCTGCAGAACGTGTTTTGGCTGTTGATTCGGAAGATTATTTTTATAAAAATCCTCGAAAAGCTGCTGTAATGATGCTTATTTATCCCAAAAACGATAAAACACATTTGGTTTTAATCGTCAAAAACACTTATCCAGGAGTTCATTCTTCACAAATTGCTTTTCCAGGTGGGAAAGCAGAATTGGAAGACGAATCACTACAACATACCGCACTTCGAGAAACCCACGAAGAAATTGGAATTCATCCCGAAAAAATTAAAGTCATTAAAACATTTACGGAAATTTATATTCCACCAAGTAATTTTTTAGTAGCCCCATTTTTAGGAATCAGCCATTCCGAATTGACTTTTACAAAGCAAATTGAAGAAGTTGCAGGAATTATCGAGCTTCCAATAATTGATTTTTTGAATGAAGAAACCATCGTCACAAAAAGAATGGATACTTCCTACGGATTTGATATTGAAGTACCTACATTCAAAATCAGCGAGCATTATGTTTGGGGAGCCACCGCAATGATGATGAGCGAATTGAAAGAAGTCCTCAAAAATGTCCTTTAAATTATTTAGTTTTTGTAAGTTTGTCAATTACCTACTTACAAAATTAATATGATTTTATTCCAAAGAAACCCGTTTGGACATATCCTTTTCATAAAAAAATGGTTAATCCGAATTTTTGGAACAATCACTCACAAACGCTACCGAGGTTTCAACCAATTGCAAATCGAAGGGTCTGAAATCATCAGATCTTTGCCCGATACAAACGTACTTTTCATTTCAAATCATCAAACGTATTTTGCCGATGTAGTCTCAATGTTTCACGTATTTAACGCAAGTTTAAGCGGTCGTGAAAACAATATTAAAAACGTAATGTACCTTTGGAATCCAAAATTAAACATCTATTATGTCGCTGCAAAAGAGACAATGCAAGCCGGTTTATTACCAAGAATTTTAGCTTATGTTGGTGCAATTTCAGTCGAAAGAACCTGGCGTGCAAAAGGAAAAGACGTTGACGAAAAGCGTGAAATCAATCCAAATGACACCGAAAATATAAAAATTGCACTCGCCGACGGTTGGGTAATTACCTTCCCGCAAGGCACCACTAAATCGTTCAAGCCAGTTCGAAAAGGCACCGCACACATCATCAAGCAGCACCGCCCAATCGTCGTTCCCATCGTCATCGACGGTTTTCGTCGTTCCTTTGATAAAAAGGGTTTGCGGATGAAAAAGAAAGGAATTTTGCAGTCTTTTATCATAAAACCACCCCTCGAAATTGATTATGAAAACGACACAATTGAGCAAATTGTCGAGAAAGTAGAATTTGCTATCGAGCAACATCCGTCGTTTCTAAAAGTCATTCCTGCCGAAGAAATCGAAGCCCAGGAAATTTTGAATAAAACCCGTCAATGGGAATATTAATTTTTTTTGAAGCGGTATTTTCGGCATTTTCAGAAATTGCAATTCCTGCTGTCCATTGCAATCCACGAGATTGCTTCGTGCCTCGCAATGACGTGGGATTTCCATTTCCACCTGTCTGCCGGCAGGCAGGTCAGAGGCTAAAAAGTATTCATTTGAACTTTTGTAAATTTCAAAAACACAATCAAACTTTATAATTCACAAATTTTACCTTATATTTGCTATAATTTATTTTAGAATGGACAAGGATACCAAGGATTTTTATGAAAGATTGAAGACAGAATTGAACAATAGCAATACTTGGCCAGCCGAATATTTGTTTAAATTCATCGTCCCTACAGACCAAGAAAAAATAGAAAAAGTAGAGAATGCATTCGATAGTATGGGTGCTGTAATTGAAACCAAACATTCAAAAACAGGCAAATATACAAGCATCTCAATTGACGTTCAAATGCCAAATGCACAAGAAATAATAGATAAATACCTTGAACTTTCAACAATAAAAGGTATAATTTCCCTATAAATTATGGTTACAAAATATCAAAAAGAAGTAGCAAACGATGTTGTCTTTAATTTAGAATACAATTCAGAAAGAGAGCATCTTATCATTCCAGAATACGGTCGTCATTTGCAAAAATTGATTGAGCAAGCAACTGCCATTGAAGACCCAATCGAGCGCAATAAAGCTGCAAAATATATCATCCAAGTAATGGGAAGTTTAAACCCGCACCTTCGTGATGTATTGGATTTTCAACACAAACTTTGGGATCAACTTTTCATTATGTCCGACTTCAAATTGGATGTAAATTCACCATATCCAATTCCGACTCGTGAGGTTTTACAATTAAAACCTGATGTTTTAAAATACCCACAAAACTTTCCAAAGTATCGTTTTTACGGCAATAATATCAAATATATGATTGATGTTGCCAACAAATGGGAAGATGGAGATATGAAATTGGCATTGATTAAAGTTATTGCCAATCATATGAAAAAATCATATTTAAGTTGGAACAAAGACACCGTAAAAGACGATGTGATTTTCGAACATTTATATGAACTTTCAGGTGGGAAAATCAATATGCTTCAAAGCACAGAAGCGCTTTTGAATACCTCAGATTTAATGAGGACCAATAAGCGTATTTCTAATAAAATTAATCCTTCGGGACCGCTTATTAAACCAAAAATTACCAAATCAGGAAAGCCAAATAATCCAATTCACAAAAATCAAACAAGAAAACCGTTGTAAAAAAATTAAAATTTATAATTCAAAATTTATAATAATATTTTATGGGAACATTTAAAATTGAAGGTGGCATTCGACTAAAAGGGGATATCACTCCACAAGGAGCAAAAAACGAAGCATTACAAATTTTGTGTGCGGTGCTTTTAACTCCAGAAAAAGTCACTATCAACAATATTCCAGACATTATTGATGTCAATAAATTAATTACTTTATTAGGTAATTTAGGAGTTAAAATTCAAAGAAATTCTACAAGTTCTATAACTTTTCAGGCTGACCAAGTAAATGTAGGCTACTTAGAAACCGAAGCTTTCAAAAAAGAAGGTGGTTCTTTAAGAGGTTCTATAATGATTGTTGGACCACTTTTGGCTCGTTTCGGAAAAGGGTATATTCCAAAACCGGGCGGAGACAAAATAGGGCGCAGAAGATTAGATACGCATTTTGAAGGTTTTATAAATCTTGGAGCAAAATTCCGTTACAACAGAGAAGACCATTTTTATGGTGTAGAAGCTGTTGACGGATTGGTTGGTGCCGATATGTTATTGGACGAAGCCTCGGTTACAGGTACCGCAAACATTGTGATGGCAGCTGTTTTAGCCAAAGGGAAAACATCAGTTTATAACGCTGCTTGTGAACCTTATTTGCAACAATTATGTAAAATGTTGAATTCAATGGGCGCTAAAATAACTGGAGTTGGATCCAATTTATTGACTATTGAAGGAGTTCAAAATTTGGGAGGATGCGAACACAGAATCCTTCCAGATATGATTGAAATTGGTTCTTGGATTGGGCTTGCCGCAATGACTAGAAGTGAAATTACAATCAAAAATGTAAGTTGGGAAAACCTTGGAGTAATCCCAAATACATTTAGAAAATTAGGGATTACCCTTGAAAAAAGAGGCGACGATATTTATATTCCAGCTCATAATGATGGTTATGAAATTAAAACCGACATAGATGGTTCTATTCTTACTATTGCTGATGCGCCTTGGCCAGGTTTTACTCCCGATTTATTGAGTATTGTTTTGGTAGTTGCCACACAAGCAAAAGGCGATGTCTTAATTCACCAAAAAATGTTTGAAAGCCGTTTGTTTTTTGTCGATAAATTGATTGATATGGGTGCCAAAATTATGCTATGTGATCCACACAGAGCGGTAGTTATGGGACATAATTTCGAATCACAATTGAAAGCTACTACAATGTCATCACCAGATATTCGTGCTGGAATTTCATTATTGATTGCGGCACTTTCTGCTAAAGGAACGAGCACTATTCAAAATATTGAACAAATTGACAGAGGTTACGAAAGAATTGATGAAAGATTGAGAGCAATTGGTGCAAATATTATTCGGGAATAACCCAAAATTTAGATAATACCTACAATTCATAATGAACACAAGCGAACAAACAGCTGTAAAAGCAACGTACTTTAGTATTGTTGGAAATACTTGTTTGGCTGTCGTCAAAGGAATTGCAGGTGTTTTTGGAAACTCTTATGCTTTAATAGCCGATGCAATTGAATCGACTACAGATATTTTTTCTTCCTTTTTAGTTTTATTTGGAATCAAATATTCAAACCGTCCCGCTGACGCGAACCATCCCTATGGTCACGGGCGTGTGGAACCATTGGTAACATTTTTAGTAGTTGGTTTTTTAATTACTTCAGCTACCGTTATTGCTTATGAAAGTATCACTAATATTGGAACACCCCACGAATTACCAAAACCGTGGACATTAATCGTGTTGGGTGCAATTATTATTTGGAAAGAATTTTCATTTCGATTGGTTATGAAACGAGGAATTCAAACAAATAGTTCGTCACTAAAAGCAGATGCGTGGCACCATAGAAGCGATGCAATTACTTCTGTTGCTGCATTTATTGGGATTTCAATTGCAATAATTCTTGGAAAAGGATACGAATCTGCTGATGATTGGGCAGCACTTTTTGCCTCAGGATTCATACTTTATAATAGTTACCTCATTTTCAGACCTGCTTTGGGCGAAATAATGGACGAGCATTTATACGATGATTTGGTTGCTGAAATACGATCTGTTTCTTTAAATGTTGTTGGGATAATTGAAACCGAAAAATGTTTTATTCGCAAATCTGGAATGAAATACCACGTAGATTTACACGCCGTTGTTGATGCTACAATTTCGGTTAAAGAAGGTCATGATTTAGCCCATTTATTAAAAGATACTTTGCGAGAAAAGATATTTGAATTAGGGCACGTTTTAATTCATATTGAACCAAGTGAGCCAGAAATTGAACCAAGTGATCCAGAAAATAAATAAAAAACGGGTGAGAATTACTTCTTACCCGTTTTTTATTTGTAATGCTATTTTAGTCTAAAGCATTAAGTATTTTTAGTCCAAAAACTACCCCATCTCCTTGATAACCATTTTGATACGAGCGAACATAATCAACTCGAAACAGTTTGAATTTTCCAAAACCTAAATTATCAAGTCCAATGCTAACTTCGGAATAAGGTTTTCTATCTGGAATGGCAAGTTCGTGAAATCCTAAAATCAATGTCGATTTTAATTTGTTCAACAATGGGATTTTATTCATAATAAATCCTTTGTCGTTGTGTTCCAAATGCGCTTCAAAATAGCTGTCATTGGTACTATTGAAATAATAAGGAAGCAAATTGAATACATTCAAATAACGGTCTGTTCCTCCAATATGCGTTTGATTTCCGTTAAAATGTTTGAAATCCATAAAGGCAATGTTTTCGGCATTAAAGAATTTTCCCGCTTTTAAATTCATCGCAAGATCTCCTTTGTTTCCAACATTTATATCATAAAATAAACGAGCATTTAAGTGGTCAAATTCGTAATTTTTTTCACTTCCGGCAACTGCTTTTTCATAAGTAAAGTATAACGTAGGGTATTTTTGATTTCTAATATTGAACCGTCCATCGGGGCGTGAAAAGTATTTATTTCCAAAATTTATTTTAGCATTTAAACCTATTTTTATTAAATGATGTGCTTCAAATCCTGAGTTCACAAAATCATTTGGGTCTAATGGATTATTTGAAGAATAGAAATCGTTACTTTTTGCAATTGCAAAATCGGTTGTGTTCAACAACTGTCTTCGTTGTTCGTATGCTATTTTTCCGCTTAAATTCAATCCATTAGCTACATCTTTACCATAATTTATATGAGCAAATTCTAAATTATATAATTTCATAAAATTATTTTTAAAGAATAGCGAACTCACAGAATTTATGATTGGACTAATAGGTTCATTATCGTTAAACTGATTGACTTTTGTTCCGCCAGAAATATTCAAATAGGCATAATCTTGATTGTTGAAACGGTGGTTGTATTTTCCAGTTATCCGCAATCGAGTATCAGAAAAACCGTAATTAACCGCTGTATTTATTTCGGTATTTTTGCCTTTTTCTTTATCTCTTTTTCTGAAATTAAATCCAGAAGAGATGCTGTAACCTTGAACGGTGTTGAAACTTAGTGAACTCAAATCAAGCAATCCAACATAATTGAAGTTTGTTTTTTTGGAACTGTTTCTATAACTATAACCCGATACAAGATCTACAATTTTAAATTTATTATATTTTTTGTCAATAGAATCCAAATAGGTTTTGGAATTTCTAACAATATAAATACTATCTTTTTTGATATAATCAGTATTTTCTTCAGCAGTCAATGGAATTGGTCTGTTCTTATTCCAATAGATAGAATCTTTTTTGTTGGCATTTTCTTCAAAGCTCAAAATTTCATTACTAAATGTTTTCTTCTCAAAAGAATCTTGGAATTCATAATTACTAAAAACATAATTGAATTTTCCATTGAATTTAATTCCAAAAATTCCAGCGTTAAAAGCCAAGCTTTGAGAATTTTTTGCCCAAATTTTGTTTTTTGAATTGTAGTTGTAATTTTGTTTTAATGTCATTGTATCTACAAATTCATTCTTCATTCGGTATCCTTTGATGTCTAAATCCAATGCGTAAATCGCCCAGCTATCATCAACAATATAGATGTATCCTTCAAAAACAGGTTCCTTATCTCGTTTGGGAATGACTTTAATTTTGCAAATTTGCTGATTGTTTTCATCAAAAAAAGTACCTTCTAATTTGTACTTATAATAATTGAAGGCGTTGTTTGCAATTGGCGAAATCAGACTAATATCAAAATCTAAAGTATTATTGTAAAAATCATAAGTTGCAGATTCTGCCGTATTATAACTAAAACCATTGTTGTTTCCGCTAATTTTTGATGCGATGATTTTCTCCTTTAAATTATTAGGTTTCTCAAAGGTTATTTTAGAAACTGTTTCAGATAAGTAAATAATTCCGCTTCCTGTAGAATCTAATGTGGAGCCCATTTGGTCAACTAGATCTACTTTCATGCCCATTATCTTTTTAGGTAAATCCTTAACTTTGAAAATTCCACGAGAATAAAAATCGGCTTTATATCGACCAGTTTTATCAGAGTTTTCTTTTTTACTTGCTATAGCACTTCGGATTATTGCATTTGCAGGATTGTCTTTTGGATTAATTACAACTTCATTCAAGGTGTAACTTTCTTCAAATAATTTCACATCTAATATATAAGGTAGCTTTTCTACTAAAATTGAAATTTTTTGGGTTTTAAATCCTAAATATTGAAACACGATGGTTTGGCTTCCTGTAGTTTTAATATTTAATTCATATTTTCCACTATCATTGGAAGTAGTTCCATTGTAGGTGTTCGAAGAAAAAACAGTTACGAAGGGTAGGGGATTTCCTTTTTCATCGGATACAGTTCCCTTAATTTGAGCAAAAGCAGAGAATGAGGCAAATAATAAGATCAAGAATATTTTTTTCATAGTAAGTATTGGTTTGTATAGTAACGACGAATGTATGATATAATTGTTACGGATTTTTTATCCCACAGGAATCCACAATTTCTATAAACTATAAAAAAGACTGTAAAGCCAATT
>CANINJ010000051.1 GCA_947468985.1 Bacteroidota bacterium | reverse complement strand
GTTCAAAACCATTGGATTTAACTTCTATGTTTGTGAAAAACAACAAAGGTGAATTGATTCAAATGGACAATGTGGTTACCATTGAAGAGCAAAGTAACCCTCCGCAATTGTATCATAATAACAGGTATATGTCGGCAACTGTTTCGGCTGGATTGGCTCCAGGCAAAAGTATCAGCGATGGAATTGATGCTATGAATGAAATCAAAGCCAAAGTTTTAGACGATACTTTTACAACCGATTTAGGTGGTGAATCTCGAGATTTTGTTGAAAGCAGTTCCAATACTTCCTTTGCTTTTGGATTGGCATTACTATTAATATTTTTGATATTAGCAGCGCAATTTGAAAGTTTCATAGATCCTTTCATTATTATTCTAACGGTACCGATGGCGGTAGCTGGGGCACTATTTTCATTATGGCTTTTCGATCAAACTTGGAATATTTTTAGTCAAATTGGAACCGTTATGCTTATTGGTTTGGTAACCAAAAACGGAATTCTAATTGTTGAATTTGCCAATCAATTGCGAGAACAGGGAAAACCAAAATTAGAAGCTATTTTAGAAGCTTCCGAAGCACGATTACGACCAATTTTAATGACCAGTTTAGCCATTGCATTGGGAGCCTTGCCAATAGCACTATCTCTCGGAGCAGCCTCAAAC
Source organism: Bacteroidota bacterium (assembly GCA_947468985.1). Taxonomy (GTDB): domain Bacteria; phylum Bacteroidota; class Bacteroidia; order Flavobacteriales; family Flavobacteriaceae; genus Flavobacterium. The sequence goes on along the minus strand of CANINJ010000051.1, from coordinate 9,349 downwards.
AGTAGAATTGGAATGGGAGTTGTCATTGTTGGTGGTACCATTTTTTCTTTGGTATTAACGTTATTCATAATTCCTGCTTTGTATTTAATGTGGTCTAAAGCACACAAACATTATCCTGAATTTGATCGTATTGACGAATATGAAAAAGAAAGTAAATAACATGAAAAAGTATAAAATCCTTTTTAACAGTTTCTTATTGCTATTACTTTGTAGCATACAAATGAATGCACAAGAAATACTGACCTTACAAGATGCCGTGAAAATTGCATTGGAAAACAATTACGAAATCAAAATTGCGACTAATAATTTAAGTATCGACAAAACCAATGTTGCTTCAGGAAATGCAGGGATGTTGCCGAAAGTTACAGCCAATATTACTGACAATAATGCCATTCAACACCTTTCGCAAACTCGAGCCGATGGAACAGTTTTAACTCTTGACAATGCGAATAACTCAAGTCTAAATTATGGCGTGGGATTAGACTGGACGGTGTTTGATGGTTTCAAAATGTTTGCAAAATACGACCAGTTAAAAGAACTTCAAAAATTGGGAGAGTCACAATTAAAATTGGCTATTCTAACAAAAATTAGTAGTTTAAATTCAACCTATTTTGATTTGGTGCAACAACAGCAGCAATTATCAGCACTTGACACTACCATTGTTATTTCAAACCAACGATTGACTTTGGCTCAAAATCGATTTATAATTGGAAAAGCATCAAAATTAGAAGTCTTGAATGCGCAAGTTGACTTGAACACCGATGCCGTTGCGCTTTTAAGACAAAAGGAATTGTATGCAAATACCAAGGTTTTATTGAATCAAATTTTAGCTCGGGATGCCAAAAACGATTTCAAAGTACAACCAGAAATTACTGTTGATTCTCAATTAAAATTACCTGAATTGATTGCTTTGGCAGAAAAACAAAACCCACAATTAGAATCGCAAATCATAACTAAAAGAATTTCGGAATTACAATTAAAGCAAATAAAAGCAGCTCGTTACCCTACTTTAAAAGTAACCTCAGGATATACTTTTGTAGATTCCCGATCTGATTTAGGATTCACAACGCAATCCTCGGCAAGAGGTTTAAATTATGGCTTTGGTGCTTCGTTGAATCTTTTTGATGGTTTTGCGCAAAAGAGAAATGAGAAAGTTGCCAAAATAGCTGTTGAAAACGCTACAATTGTAATAGACCAACAAAATTTAGCACTGAAATCGGAGTTAACAACCTCATTCCAAACCTATTTAACCAATTTAGAATTGATTACTTTAGAAGAGAAAAACCAAGCCATTGCAAAACAAAATCTCACCATTACATTAGATAAATTCCGAATTGGCACCATCACCACATTAGAATTTAGAACAGCACAATTGAATTACATCAATGCAAAAGTGCGTTTCAGTGATGCCCAATTCCAAGCTAAATTATCCGAAATAGCTTTGAAAGAATTGGCAGGAAACTTAAGTTTATAAACTGTTTTTGGAGCGAATTGTTCCTACATTTTTGCAATTGCAATTCCCGCTTTCGGCTCAATCTCTTCGCTTCGCTGCGAGGATACCGCCTTTATCGGGGCTAATGGATTAGTCATTTTCTGTTTTGTCAATCTGAATTTATTTCAGATGCTATTGATTGTATTTTGCCATTCCACTACAACCACCGCATCACCACAAACACCACCGCAACGGGCATTGCCAGAAGAAACAACAAAGTAACCACGCATCCTGTAGAAGTTTTATTATAGATTTTGTTGTACACAAATTTGTGAGGATTCGTAATCCAGCCATAGCCACGAGGCGCTTTGAGTCCCAATTCATTTTGCACCATTCTTTTAACGGATGTTCGTGCCGCAATTCTTTTGGTTATTGATGGTATTCTAAATCCGAATTTCATAGCGTTGTTTTTTAGGTTAGTACGATTTGTCATTGCGAGGCACGAAGCAATCTGTTGAAGTTCCTCTGCTAGCGGGGGTTACCTCAAGGTCATTATTTCAATTTTCATATAGGGATAATATGGCAGAGTTGAAAGTTTGCTATCTGCGTCCGATTTATCATTAGCCAATAACACCAAGTAAATTCCGGCGGTGTCGGCTTTTATATAGGAAGCTAAAAGTGTCCCATTGTCTTCCCATTCTTTTATTATTTCTTGTTCTTTGGGCAATAGTTTCATTCTAGTTTCATTGTCTAGTCCTTGCAAAAGGATATCAATCATATATTTATTCATTCTTAGTATTTTTTTGTTGCATACTCTATTCGGTTTTCTGCTTTTCCCGTTTTAATATGTCAAAGATAATTTTTCTACTCATTTGACATAGATATTCTTTTCATTCAGATGCTTTACTCACAGCTTGTCATTGCGAGGAACGCGGCAATCTCATAACAATTATTTTTTCTTGTCTTTGTGGGCACGGATTGCAAATCCGCGCTAGCCGTTGTGGGGACATATCCGAGCCATCTGGAGCTAGCCGTTGTGGGACATATCCGAAACATCAGGGATTAGTAATTATATTGGTTTAAAACAATAAAAACAATTAAGGATATTAGTCCGAAAAAAGTTGCATTTAAACTTTTGTTATAATTAATGAATTTTTGAGTAGCTATGCATGAATTAATGTAGACTTGAGAATTAATATCATTCAAAAATGCAAGTTTATTTTCATTATTGATTCTATTTTCAAAATCTTCAAACCTATTTTTTGAAATTGTTAGAAAAAAAACAGAAGAATTAGTATTGAGTTGATTTTGTGAATATAAATCAGGATTAATTCTTGCTTTTAAAGTGTAATATATAAAGTAAAAGCATTTAATTGTAAAAAAGATAAAAGCTATTAGAGTTATTAATAAAATGAAATTTATAACAGAATTAATGTCAATACAATTGACACATGGTTTTAATAAAAAAATGATTTTCATATTATCAATCAATTTTGACGAAGCAATTACAGTAAGAATTACTCCGTAAAAACCTAATAGGAAAGAGCTTTTAGAATCGCAGTTATTTATCCAATGACTTATAATTTCATATCTTTTTATACTGTTCGTTATTTGGTTTTTTGTTTTCATATTTTTATTTTTTACAAGGTGATTCTGATTGCATTTTAATTAACTTATTATTCATACCAATTTCTACTATATCAGCATAATAATATTCGTTCTTTTTACTAAAAAAAGTTTGATAAAGTTCAGCAGTATTATTTCCATATCCATTTAAATCAATATAAACAGAGTCTGTAATTACCAATGATTGTGAAACTTCTTTGTTAGCTTTTGAACACATTTTACTGGCTTGGTTTACAACATCTCCCATCCAAATAACATCATTAAGAGCACTGCCTTTATAACCTGCTTGGATCATTAGTGCTCTACCTTTTGCAATCCCAATTCCAATTTCTATTGGCTCTATTCCTTTTTTACATAATTTATAGTTTAATGTATTAACTAATGAATTAGAAATACATGCCGCATAAAAAACATTTAAAACATCAATCTTTTTTTTAGAATTAAAAACCGCCCAAACTGAATCACCTACAATGTTAATTTCTTTACATTCTTCATAACTTTGAAAAATTGCTGTAATTTCAGAAATATATGCTCTATAAATCTTAGCTAAGGTTGGTCTATTATATTTAGTAGGAAGTGTTGATGAATGTCGTATGTCAATAAAAATTGCAAAACAGTTCAAATAGAATCCGTTTTTATATGTTAATTTATCGCTACTAGGAATCTCTTCCAAATCCTCAAAAACAGAAGATGTATTCAATATTTCATCTATTCTATTTAAACTATCATCAAAATCATATGGGTAACTTGTGGTAACTTTCATGTATTGTTATTTATCTAGTTTTAGTAAATCATTAAAATATTCCGTGCCATGTGTTTCACACCAATTAGTATCTAATGAATGTGCTTTATTAAAATCAAATAATTTGTTATTAGTTACATCAATTTCCTCCCATAACAATTTCTTTTCCTCATTCGGACAACCACAACTGTATCTTGCTTTATCATTAGAAATGTTATTATAAAATCTATCGGAAACTATCAGCTGATTATCATTTGACATTGAAGAAAGTTTTGATGCCATATTAACTGGTTTCCCAGCCCAAACTTCATTTTGTCTGTCTGTTCTTCCATTTTTTTTCTTTAAACCAATTTTTCTAACTAAAACTGTCTTTTGATCAATACCAATATGACAACCAACATCAACAGTCGTTATATTTTTTATTCTTGGTGTGAATTCAAGATTTGCAAATGTTTTAAATGTTACGGCAGCAACTAATGCACGATATGCTTGATTGGAATTAAATAATGCAAATACACCATCCCCTCTAACATCAATATAAGGTGCTTCAAGTTCATGGAAAATTCTAACAGCTGTTCCGGTAAATAACTGATATGCACCAGCTGTGCCTTTATCATGTTTTGCAGCACTTAATTTTGTTGAACCCATCATATCTACAAAAACACAAATTACATCTGGAATTCTTAGCCAATGGTTAGGGTTTTCAATAGGTATGTCTGATGTATCTGGAATTTCATTATAAACAGTTATTGATTGACCATTTTTATAAATTTCAATTTGTTGACTAATACAATCTCTTAAATATTCTGGTAATTGATTTTCTTTAATATTCATTTTAATTAATTTTAATTTTCCCACCTACTCTCTCAGTTTTCGGCTACCCTGTTTATTCTATTTCTTCAAATAACCCTCTTAATTAAGTTTAACTTTCACGAAGCACAAAAAAGGATTCTTGCATGCGCTTTAGCAAACCCCAACCCACTTACTGTAAATCTTCAAAAACATACCGTTCATCAAAAGGCACTTCTAACGCTTTTAAATCTGCCAAATATTCCTCTTTGAATGAATGTTTGCGATGATGTTCCTCTTGGTTCGCTATATATTTATACACTTTATGAACATGTGACTTACTATATGAAAAAACGCCATAACCTACTTGCCATTCAAATCTGTCTAATAAGAATTTATTATCATTGATGAATTTGGACGATTTAGATTTCACAATTTGCATTAATTCCGAAATGGAAATACTGGGTTTCAAGCCTAATAAACAATGCACATGGTCTTCTACGCCATTTACAATAAGGGTTTTACATCCTGTTTCATTGATTAGATTTCCCATAACTCCAAACACCGTTTCTCGCCATTCTTTTTCTAATACCGCTTTTCGGTATTTAACTGCAAAAACTACTTGGATATGTACTTGATGATAGGTATTTGCCATAGTTATTTTTTTATTATTTTATGTTTTTTCAAACAACTCCTTCTTACTGCCAATGGACAGAAGTTCATAGTCACTATATATCCCATCCCTACTGCCAATGGACAGAAGTCCATAGCAACTATATGTCACATCCCTACGGGACTCGCACATGTTAGCGGCTCTACCTATGCTACACCAACGGACTGAAGTCCATTGTTACCATATATCCCATCCCTACTGCCAATGGACAGAAGTCCATAGCAACTATATGTCTCATCCCTACGGGACTCGCACATGTTAGCGGCTCTACCTATGCTACACCAACGGACTGAAGTCCATTGTTACCATATATGCCATCCCTACGGGACTCTCTCACTCCACGTATAAGAGCCAGCGGCTCGGAGCATATAGTAACCCAATGCTTTAGCTTTGGGATATAAACAACCAACTCTCTCACTCCACGTGCAAGAACCAGCGGTTCGACCCATATAGTACCCCAATGCTTTAGCTTTGGAGGATACCTACTGATTACTATACCCTTACCATCATCAGATTGCCACGTGCCTCGCAATGACGGGTTCGTAACCCCGTTTACCGCGTCCTGAACCCCGTTTACCACGTTGTACAACCCCATTAATGGCGTTCAAGACCCCGTTTACCCCGTTGTACAACCCCGTTTACCACGTTCAGAACCCCGTTTACCACGTTGTATAGCCCCAATTATGGGGTTCAGAACCCCGTCTATGGGGTTCAAGACCCCATTAATGCACTTCGAGACCCCGTCTATGGGGTTCAGAACCCCAATTATGCACTTCCAGACCCCATTAATGCACTTATACAACCCCGTCTGTGCACTTCCAGACCCCGTTAATGGAGTTCGAGACCCCGTTAATGCACTTATACAACCCCGTCTGTGCACTTCCAGACCCCGTTAATGGAGTTCAAGACCCCATTAACGCACTTCTGGACGTGGTAAACCCGCTTATTAGGGCGTTGGAGTATCTGTTCCTGTAGCTCGAGGACCACTATTAAAAAACTGTGCTATCTCGGCAACCTTAGTCTGAAATCCTACCGCATTTGTCGAAGCTTTGTATTTCGCAAAGTCATAATCGGTTAAGGACGCTTGGTAGTTGTCGTAATCATGCAAGATTTTCGCATTTCCTAAACCATCAATCAGGCTTTGTAGGCGCAGTATAGCGGTTTGCAGGAATTCGCGGGTGTCGAAATCGTTGTTGAACTCTCGCCAATCTACATCGGGACTACTCAAAGAGGATTGTGCATCATTAAAACCTTTCACCTTATTGATGATAAGTTTGTTTTGCTCATTGACACTACCATACTGCTGGCGTTCTGCCGCTGAGAGGTTGGCTAATTTTTCTGAAACGGCAAGTTCTAAACTCGCAAGGGCAGTGTTTACTGCTACTTTTTCTGCGTCGTCAAAATGGCGACTGTCGAAGTTTGTAAAAGACATAATTAATAGTATTTAATGGTTAATATTCTTTTTTCATTGGACTAAAGTCCATAGCAACTATATGTTCCATCCCTATGGTACTCGCACATGTTAGTGGCTTTACCTATGCTACACCAACGGACTGAAGTCCATTGTTACCATATATGCCATCCCTACGGGACGCTCTCGCCACGCACCAGAACCAGCGGTTCGGCCTATATTGTAACCCAATGCTTTAGCTTTGGGATATAAACAACTGACTCTCTCCACCACGTGCAAGAACCAGCGGTTCGACCCATATAGTACCCCAATGCTTTAGCTTTGGGGATACCCTACAAGGATACCTACTACTACTGTACCTTAACATCAACAGATTGCCACGCTCAACAGATTGCCACGCTCCACTTTGTTCCACTCGCAATGACGGGCACGAGGGGGTTTCGGCAATTGAAGTCATAGAAGCGATGCGTCCCGAAGTATTCAAAGAATAATTAAGGTCGTAAGCTGCTTTTTTTATAAAATCTTGGGCATGTTTTTTAGAAAATCTTTCAGTCTCTTTCTCGTTGTTGGAGTTCAGAAACTGAATAAGATTTACTTTGAAGCATTCGAGGAGTTCTCGATTGGCTTTGTTTTTCAAAAAGGCTTTGTTTAAAGCTTTCTGAGTTTCGAGGATATGTAGAATCATTTAGTGGCATAGAATAAATTTGGGGGAGGTTAGTAATTGATTTTTGGTTTAGGTTATAAATTAGTGCTTGTAATACTTTTTCAAAGCTATGCTAAATAAGTGATGAAAATACATTTTGTTTATTTTATTTTATAAAATTGTTTATTTTTTATTTTGGAAATCTGAAGTCTGAAATCATAAATCGAGGTTTGCGCGAAGGATGGCAGCGAAAATCCTCTGTGGAATGCAGTGGAACAGAGATTGCAGCGCACAGCCTGACCCGAACTTTTCGAGGGGCGCGCCCAAAAAAATAGCAACTTTCTGAAGTTATTATTGAATTCCTTCAGAAATGTTTCCTGAATTTGTTGGATAAATTATGTAAATTTACTTTTTATTAAACTCTTAATAGGACAAGACAACTGAATTTATAAATTCACAAAATATGTCCTTCAAGTACTATTTTTAAAAACGCATAACTGAAATTAAATTGTATGATTTACTACAAAGGGAAAATTAAAATTATTAAATTAGTTCTACTCCTACTTCCTTTTTTTATATCTATAAAAAGCATGTCACAAAATGATTGTGTAGATGCTATATTAATTTGTGGAGATGCAAATCTATCTGGATTAACTGCTGAAGGTATTGGAATTCAGGAAATAACACCAGACAATGCCTGCAGCAGTGGCGAAAACAATAGCCTTTGGTTGAAAATTAAAATAAATACTGGGGGAACATTGGGTTTTGTCCTTACTCCCCAAAGTGCAGATTTAATTGAAGACTTAGATTTTTGGATTTTTGGGCCTAATGTAAGTTGTGGGAATCTTGGTACTGCGATTCGATGTTCGACAACAAATCCTTTAGCTAGCAATCAGGCAGATAATTTAACCGGAATGAATAGCACCGAAACAGATGTTAGTGAAGGACCAAGTTTTGATGGAAATAGTTATGTAAAATGGATGGATGTTTTGGATAACGAAACCTATTACATAGCCATTGACAGACCTGCTGGTGTAAGTGCTTTTTCTATAGCGTGGACTGGATCTGCTACTTTTTATCAAACCCCTGTTCCTGTTACTACAACTGATTTTAATAAATGTAGCTTACCTGGTTTGCCTGGAAACGCTATTTTTGATTTAACACCCAACATCGGTTTAGCGATTGGAAGTCAAACGAATGTTAGTGGAAATTTTTTCAATTCTTACAATGATGCTGTGACAAATAGCAATCCTATACTTAATTCAAATGCTTACCAAAATATTTCAAACCCTCAACCTATATACATTCGATTAATAAATGTAATTACTGGGTGTTTTGCAATTACAACATTTAATTTAACCGTTACTTTACCTTCTGATACCTCATTTTCATATATTTCACCTGTTTGCATTAATGATGTTAATCCAACTGTTATTACTACTTCTGGATTTACTTCTGGTGGAATTTTTTCTTCAACCACAGGATTGGGCATTAATGCTGCTACTGGAAATATTGATTTAGCAACTAGCACACCTGGAACCTATACTGTTACTTATTCAATACAGGCTAATCTTGCCATTTGTCAAAATGCATCCAGTTCAACTTTTATTATTACAATTAATCCTTTGCCATCAATTGTATCCACTTCTACACAACAATTGTTTTGTGTTAATGATGCAATTAGCCCAATTACATTCAATATTGGTGGTCTTGCTTCAGGAGTTTCAATTACCAATGGAACATTACCTTTGGGGCTAACAGGAAGTTATAGTAGTGGTGTTTTTAGTATAAATGGAACACCGACTGCAACTGGAACTTACAATTATACTTTGACAACAATGGGTGGATGTTCTCCTCCCGCTACTATTAATGGAACGATAACCGTGAGTCTAACATCAGTTGCTGGAACGATTTCAGGAGCTGTGACCGTTTGCTCAGGAACTAATAGTACATTATTAACATTATCAGGAAGTATTGGAACAATCCAATGGCAATCGTCAACAGATAACATTACTTTTACTGATATTGTAAAT
>CANINJ010000050.1 GCA_947468985.1 Bacteroidota bacterium | reverse complement strand
CTTTTCAAAAGTACAAATGAAAGTTTCGGTAATCATAACGACATACAATGCAGCCGAATGGTTGAGAAAAGTTCTCATTGGCTATAGTGTCCAAACCGAGAGTGATTTTGAAATTGTTATTGCTGATGATGGTTCAACTTCAGAAACTCGGGAATTACTTGCCTTATTTTTATCTAAATTTAAATATCCAATAGTTCATGTTTGGCAAGAAGACAATGGTTTTCAAAAGTCGAAAATCCTTAATAAAGCCATTCTAAAATCGAATTCAGAGTACTTACTTTTTACAGATGGTGATTGTATTCCTCGAAAAGATTTTATTGAGATGCATTTGAAATATAGAGAAAATGGATATTTTCTTTCTGGCGGATATTTCAAATTGCCACTTTCTATTTCGAAATTAATTTCTGAAATTGACATTATTAATTCAAACTGTTTTCGTTTGTCTTGGCTAAAAAAAAATGGGTTTAAAGCCAATTTCAAAAGTAGTAAATTAACACAAAGTATCATATTATCCCAGTTTATGAATTGGATTACCCCTACAAAAAAATCTTGGAACGGTCATAATTCATCGGGTTGGAAAAGCGATATCATTGCAGTAAATGGCTTCAATCAGGACATGCAATACGGTGGTTTAGACAGGGAATTAGGCGAAAGAATGTTTAACAACGGCTTGCTTTCCAAACAAATAAGATATAGCGCAATTTGTGTTCATTTGGATCACGTCAGAGGATATTCTACACCTGAAATTTGGAAGAAAAATAGAGGAATACGAGAATATAACAGAAAAAATAAGGTTACTAAAATTGAAAACGGAATAAGAAGTCAGTAAGTCGAAAGTTATAATGTCGTAAAGTCAAAAGTCTCGAGATAGAAAAAAACTATTTAAAATACGACACTTTATTTCACATGCTACTTAGCTTTTAATATTATACGAATATTTTAGATTTTAAAAATTCCCCCAAAAGCAATTATACGTTCAAAAAACATAAAATGTTGTGAAGCACTGTCGGCATTATCAAATGTTGGTTTGATATTTGGCATATTAATATAACCTCCTTTTAATTCGGCTTGAATGAAAAAGTATTTGAAGAAAGTTAAATTAAGCCCCGCTTTTGCAGAAACGCCATATCCAGCAACATTAAAATCGTCGTGACGTGCCTGATCCATCAACTTTACATTTGTTTTTGGGTATAAAATCCCACCTCCAGCGCCTTCTGTTAAACTGATTTGAAATTTATCGGTATCTTTTATTTTAAAAATTTTAGAAATATCATCAACCCTTGAAATTTCCGAATTGATGTAATTTAACCCATCGGTATGTTCAAAAGTTAAAAAACTTGTATCAGACAAATCTACAACCCCATTAGTTATTACGGTTCCATTATAAATAGCAGGATAATTTCCTGTAATTTGAGCCGATTGATTTTGTACCATGACATATTTCATGTGGTCTAAACCGATAGAAATATTATAATGGTCATTGATGAAATAGCCAACTCTAAAATTAGTTTGCGGAATAGTCATTCTTGCTGGGTTTAAGTAATCAACATGCCAGCCTTTTGGTTTGTCAACTGCAGCGACATCATATAATGTAAAATCGTAAGTAGCTCCTTTAAAATGTATGTCCGATTTCGTGTAACTATCTCGATTTCCACCCCAAAAAATATAAACTTTCCCTTTGTTATGAGCGATATATTTTTCTGATATTGGTTTAGATTTTTGAGATAAACAGTTGGAAAACCCTAAAAGGGTTATTGTAAGTAGTATTAATTTGTTCATTTGGGGTAAAATTTAGTAGGTGGTAATTAAAGTAGGTTTAATTTCTTTGAAAAATCAGTTTTATTTATTAATTAAGGTACAAATATAAAAACGTTTTTCGTTTATTATCTATTTCATAAATATAGTTTTCAATCCTAAGATGATTTTAGCACTTCATCCGTTTGAAAATAGTTAAGTATTCAAAATCAATTGATTATTCATAAAACTCTATTTTGTAATAAAATAAGAAAATTCAGATAATATAAAATAGGAATTAACCTAAATGCTGAATTAAAAATTGGGAAAGTTTTTGAACAATAATTTCTGGTGTAAGTCTTTCGTAAAATTCCAATGCGTTTTTCTTTAAGTTTTTGTAGCTTTTGTTTTCAATTAATTCGGGTTTAAAATCGTTTAAATGCACAGAAATATGATTTATACCATCTTCAAAAGTAGCCCAAATTTTCTTTTCTATCCAAGGCGAAAAAATAATAAATGAAGGTTTTCCTAACGCTTTTGCAATATTAATTGCACCGCCATCATTTCCGACAATTAAATCACAATGATTCATTATCCCAATGAAACTCCTTAAATCATCACCTAATAAATCAAAATAAATTTTTTCCTGAGTTGAAGTTTTGCAATTATTATAAATTTGCCTTGCATCTTCAACTTGTTTTGGAAAATAATTAAAAAGAAGGTTAACATCGTAATTATCTGCAATTTGATCAATTATTTTTGACATATAATTTAACGGATATGTTTTTAGTTTTTCACTTCCTATTAAACTAATCATAACCGTTTTTCTATCTTTTTTAACAGCATGTTTTTCAAATAAAATCGATGCTTTCTGAATTTCATCATTCGATAAGTACAGTTTTGGTAAAGGATCAATTTCAATAGATAACGATAATGGTTCTAATAGAGAAAGACGTCTTTCGATTGCTAATCCTAAATTCGTTTTTGGAAATTCTGCAAATGGCACATTGTATGTGTATAAAAAATTTCGACCTGGTTTTTTATATGAAATACTCGTTTTAGCCTTTACAATCGGAATCAAAATCCAACTTTCCATTTTGGAATAGGCATCAATTAGTAAGTCATATTTTTCTTTTCTAAGTTCTAAGGCTAATTTAAAAAATGCTATTTTACTTTTTTTATGTTCTTCTTTAAATAAAATAATTTTATCAATTGAAGGATTTCCTACTAAAACTGGAATCGTGGATTCATAAACTAAGTAGTCTATTGTGGCTTTGGGATAAGCTTTTCGTAAGTTGTTGCAAATGATACTACTTATAAGTACATCGCCAATCATTTTTTGTTGAATTACTAGAATTTTCATAAAACAGTTTATATTGGTTTTATAGTCAACTGATCATTCATCACTCGATCATTAAAACTTTGAATATAGGCTTTAAGAAATTGCTCCATTTTTGCAACTCTTACTTTGTCTTTTGAAATCAAATTAGCTTTCAATAATGCGTCTTTTTTCCAATTATATAAACCAATACATTGATTATTTGCAAATGCTAAATAATAGTCGTCTTGAATATAATGGTACGTTCCTTGAAGGAAATACACCACAAAATTATCTTTAGATTTAAAGCTTTTTCCAAAACTTACCATTTCTGTTTTAATATTCAAATAATCCAAAATGCTCGGCATAATATCTATTTGCTGAAAATTCTTTTCATTTTTACCCACTAATTCTGGATTTGAAGGATCTAAAAATAAAATTGGAATACTAAATTTACCGATGTTTGTTTTATCAAAAGCTTGATCTCCTTCGGCAGAAGTATGATCTGAAGAAATCACAAAAAGAGTATTTTTATACCAACCTTGTTTTTTTGCGGCTTTAAAAAATTGGCGTAAAGCATAATCTGTATAACCAATGCTTTCTTGAATAGTAGTTTTTCCTTTTGGAAATTTCCCTTTGTATTTTTCAGGAATAATATACGGATTATGAGATGAAATAGTAAATAATGAAGTGAAAAAAGGTTGTTTGAAAGTGGTTATTTTCTTGCAAAAAAACTGTAAAAATTCTTCGTCAAAAATCCCCCATTTACCATCAAATGCTTCAGGACCTTGGTATTCGTCTTTGCCATAATAAGATTCAAAACCCGCAACTTTTGAATATTGATCAAAATTCTGACTTCCATTGAAAGCACCGTGAAAAAAGGAAGTTGTATAGCCTTCTTTTTTTAATATTTTTGGTAAACCATTCACTTTATCTAAAGAATAACTCGATGAAATAAAAGAGTTATTCATCAAACTTGGAATGCTTGAAAGGATAGAAGGAACCGCATCAATCGAGACTTTTCCATTGGCAAAACCATTTTTAAAATAATATGATTTTGTAATTAATGAATCTAAAAATGGGGTGCAACCTCGACCTACATTTTCATCTCCAAAGCTTTCTAAAATTAGAATTACCACATTTTTTTTATTCGCTGGAATGTTAGATTTTAAAGTTACAATTGGATTATAAATAGAAGCTAATTTAGATTCATCAAAATAATGGACTTTTTCAATATCTTCTTTTTTAGATATGGTTTTTAAAATGCAAAAGGGCGTATTCAAAACCAATGCGGAATTTCCAAGTTCACCGTATTTAATGGCATCGACGATTTTTATAGGCTTAGTTTGAAAGCCTCCACGACCTAAAACAAGTACAATTCCCAATGCAATTATAAATAAGGAATATTTCTTAATATATTGATTTCGGGTAATTTTTTTATTCTCAATACTTGAATTAAAAGTTGGAATAAACATCCAAAATAAAACACTAAAAATCAAAAACAGTACACCAATATACCAAAATTCTTTTAAAAAGGAAGGGATTAAACCCATTGCTTCGTGCTCCATTCCTTTAGCGGTAATCATACTGAAAGTACTGCGTCTTCCAGTGAATCTGTAATAGATAATATCAATAAAATTAGTTGCAATAAATAATAAATTGACAGAGAAAAAAGCAATTTTCAATCTGTTTTGATACGTGTTTTTATATTTGAAATTACCTGGAATTAGGTGTGCAATTATGAAAATTATATTTAAATAAGCAACTGCTGAAACATCAAAAAGCAATCCGCCAATGAATGTTTCAAACGAAAATGACCCAAACGAATTTAAGTTCATAAAAAAGAAAAGCACTCTACAAAGTTGGTAGATTAGGACTACTAAAAGAAATCTTTTCAGGAGTAATAAGTTGCTTTTTTTATAATTTATCATTTATGTTTTTTAGATTTATTTCAATTAAACGGCAACGTCATATTCTCTCAAAGCATCATTCAAACTCGTTTTTAAATCGGTTGATGGTTTGCGAGTTCCAATAATCAATGCACACGGAACTTGAAAGTCACCGGCAGCAAATTTTTTAGTGTAACTTCCAGGAATCACTACCGAACGTGCAGGAACAAAACCTTTCATTTCAATAGGATTTTCGCCTGTAACGTCAATGATTTTTGTAGAAGCAGTCAAGCAAACATTGGCACCCAAAACAGCTTCTTTTCCCACGTGAACGCCTTCTACAACAATACATCTTGAACCTATAAAAGCACCATCTTCAATAATAACGGGCGCAGCTTGCAAGGGTTCCAATACACCACCAATTCCAACGCCACCGCTTAAATGTACATTTTTACCAATTTGCGCACAACTTCCAACAGTTGCCCAAGTGTCAACCATAGTTCCTTCGTCAACGTAAGCACCAATGTTTACATAGCTTGGCATCAAAATCACACCTTTAGAAATATAAGCACCGTGTCTTGCAACAGCATTTGGAACCACTCGAATTCCTTTTTCTGCATATCCTCTTTTCAATGGAATTTTATCGTGATATTCAAAAATTCCAACTTCAAAAGTTTCCATTTTTTGGATAGGAAAGTACATAACTACGGCTTTTTTCACCCATTCATTCACTTGCCAAGTATCGCCTTTTGGCTCAGCAACACGCAAAGTTCCAGCATCGAGCAAATTAACAACTTCTCTAATAGCATCTGTTGTGGTTTTTTCTTGTAACAAAGCGCGGTTATCCCATGCTTGATCTATAATAGTTTGTAAAGTATTCATTTTTGATATATTTTAGGCAAAGATAACTTTTTTGTCTATTTCCTAGAAAGTAAAATTTGGAATTTTATAGATTTAATAGAATCAAAACAAAAGCGACTAATTAAGTTAATTTTCTTTGTTTATATTTGTATAAATATTTATAAAATGTCAAGAATTCTCGCTATAGATTACGGACAAAAACGCACTGGAATTGCTGTTACAGATGAATTGCAAATAATTGCATCTGGATTGACGACGATTCCTTCAGCAACCACAATAAACTTCCTAAAGGATTATTTTAACAAAGAAAAAGTTTCAAAAGTACTCATTGGTGAACCCAAACAAATGAACGGTGAACCATCTCAAAGTACTGAAATAATAGAAGCTTTTGTAAGAAAATTCAAAAGTTTTTTTCCCGAAATGCCAGTTGTTAGAGTCGATGAGCGTTTTACCTCAAAAATGGCATTTCAAACAATGATTGATAGCGGATTGAATAAGAAACAACGCCAAAATAAAGACTTACTTGACGAAATTTCGGCTACAATAATGCTTCAGGATTTTTTAACTAGAAAGATGGTTTAACACTTTAGTTAATATTTCACAAACTGAAAACTGAAATAAAACATTATTTTTTAATTTGCAATCATCTGAATATCATTATTATATCATAAAAAAATATAATTATTTGCTAATTATTAGATTCCAAATATTCAATACCTATTTTTTTACTATTTTTGCCAATCAAAATTAGATATTACAATCTTTTTTGATTGATATTATTAAAACAAATAAAATGATTTTACCAATTGTAGGATATGGCGATCCCGTTCTGAGAAAAGTGGGTGAGGAGCTAACTTCTGAATTTCCGAATTTGAAAGAAACCGTTGCCAATATGTACCAAACAATGTACAATGCTTGTGGCGTTGGACTTGCTGCGCCTCAGGTTGGAATGAGCATTCGTTTATTTGTGATTGACACTACTGCTTTTGGCGAAGATGACGAATTAGCAACTGAAGAACAAATCCTTTTAAAAAATTTCAAACGTACTTTTATCAATGCAAAAATGATTAAAGAAGAAGGTGAGATTTGGGGTTTTAATGAAGGTTGCCTTAGTATTCCTGATGTTCGTGAAGATGTTTTTAGAAATGAAAAAATCACAATTGAATATTGCGATGAAGATTTTGTAATGAAAACAGAGGTTTTTGATGGTTTGATAGCTCGAGTAATCCAACACGAATACGATCATATTGAAGGAATTTTATTCACAGATTTAATTTCCTCTTTGAAAAAACAACTAATTAAGAAAAAACTTCAAAATATAATGGATGGAAAAGCTCGTCCAGACTATAAAATGAAGTTTTGCAATAAAAAAGGCAGATAATTACTTTAAGAATTTATACATATCAAATAAAAGAATAATCAAATTAATATAAAATGACATTAGATAAAATATTAGCAATTGCAGGAAAACCAGGTTTATTTGCTTTAAAAGTTCAAACTCGTAAAGGTTTTGTTGCAGAATCGTTATTAGATGGTAAAAAAGTAACTGTTGGTTTAAAAAGTAATGTTAGTTTGCTTTCAGAAATTTCTGTTTATACCAATACTGAAGAAAAACTATTGACTGAAATAATGAGAGCGATTGCTACCAAAGAAGATAATGGACCTGCAATTTCTCACAAGGAAGACAATTCAAAATTAGTAGCTTACTTTCTCGAAATACTTCCTGATTATGACCAAGACCGTGTGTATCCTTCAGATATTAAGAAAATTTTGAATTGGTACAATATGTTGCAAGCAAAAGGATTGGTTTCAAAAGAAGTTCCTGCCGAAGCTGAAGTTGTAGCAGAAAACGAATAGATTATATTTATATTTCATACATTTAATCCTGCCGAGTGCTTTTATCTTGACAGGATTTTTTAATTTTACAAAAACAAAACAGCAATGAATTCAAGACAAACCCAACTCGATGCATTTGATAGATTATTAACTATTATGGATGATTTGCGTGAAAAATGTCCTTGGGATAAAAAGCAAACATTACAGACTTTACGCCATTTGACCATTGAAGAAACTTATGAATTAGGCGATGCAATTTTGGATAATGATTTGAATGAAGTTAAAAAAGAATTAGGAGATTTGTTATTGCACATCGTTTTTTATGCAAAAATAGGAAGCGAAACCAATGATTTTGATATAGCTGATGTATGCAATGAAATTTGTGAAAAATTAATTCATCGCCACCCACATATTTATAGTGATGTAGTTGTAAAAGATGAAGAAGAAGTCAAACAAAACTGGGAAAAACTCAAATTAAAAGAAGGTAAAAACTCTGTTTTGGAAGGCGTTCCGAAAAGTTTACCCGCTTTGGTAAAAGCAAGTAGAATTCAGGATAAAGTTAAAGGTGTTGGATTTGATTGGGAAGAACCGCATCAAGTTTGGGACAAAGTGCAAGAGGAATTACAAGAATTGCAAGTAGAAGTTGCCGCTGGAAATCAGGATGCTATAGAAGCTGAATTTGGAGATGTTTTATTTTCGATGATAAATTATGCCCGTTTTTTGAATATAAATCCTGAAGATGCATTAGAACGAACGAACAAAAAGTTCATCAAACGCTTTCAATATTTGGAAAGTAAAGCAGGAGAATTAGGGAAACCACTAATGGATATGACACTTGCTGAAATGGATATTTTTTGGGAAGAAGCCAAAAAATTGTAATTGAAAATCTATGATTTTCAAATATTTCAATTTTTTGGGAAGAGGCAAAAAAATTGTAATTTTAATTTTGTTCTCCCATTTTCTTCAACTTCCCAACATTTTTCAATATAATTTTCTTACCGTTTAATTCTATTAAATCTAATTTATTAAAATCAGATAATAATCGGATGCAACTTTCGGTAGCAGTTCCAATCATACTTGCCAATTCATCTCTTGAAAGTTGAATTTTCAATGAGTTATCTTCATTTCTTCCAAATGTTTCTTCAAGATAAAGTAAGGTAATGGCCAATCGTTCTTTTACACTTTTTTGTGCAAGGTTCACCATAATATCATCGGCTTCTTTCAAATCACCACAAATGGTTTTCATGACATTCATCGAAAATTGATTATTTGAATCGAAAAATCCCATAATTTCGGTTTTTGGAATAAAACAAACTTCCATATCTTCAAGTGCGGTGGCACTTAAATTCACAGGTTCATCACTTATTAAAGAGCGTTGACCCAATAATTCGCCTTTTTTGACCAATTTTACAATGTGGTCTTTTCCGTTCGGACTTAGTTTTGTGAGTTTGCAAATACCATCTTTTACGCAGTAAATGCCATTTACATTTTCTCCTTCTTCAAAAATTAAATCACCTTTCTTAATAGTAACCGAGGTTTTACATTCGGCCATTTTAATAAGTTCTTCTTTGTTTAATGCTTTTAACGAGCTAAATTCTCTAACAATGCAGTGTTCACATTTACTCATAATGAAAGATGTTATTTTGTATTACAAACGTATAAATTTTATGACAAATATCATATATTTATTATAAACAATTTGTAACCTTTGTTACAGGTAAAATGAGCAAAGTTTATGGACACACAAAACTGTTTCCATTGTGGTTTAGATATTGTAAAAGAAGACGAAATTGTTTTTGATGATAAAAATTTCTGTTGTAATGGTTGTAAGACTGTTTATGAAATTTTTAGCCTCAATGATTTGACTTGTTATTATGATTTTGAAAAAGCCCCTGGAGCAACTCCACAGGAGATTAAAGGTAAATATGATTTTTTAGAAAATGAAAGTATTGTTTCAAAATTATTGGAATTCCAAGAGGATACAACCGCTATTGTTTCACTCAACATTCCTCATATTCACTGCAGTTCGTGTATTTGGATTTTGGAAAATTTACAGCGTCTTCAAAAAGGAATAAGTACTTCGCAAGTTAATTTCCCTGAAAAAAAGGTTAGAATTACCTACAATCCTGAAATTGTTTCGCTTAAAAATATCGTTTATTTATTAAGCTCAATTGGTTATGAGCCATACATAAGTTTAGAAAATTATGAAACTGGAAAAAACCATGTTGACCGAAGTTTAACTTATAAATTAGGGGTTGCTTTTTTCTGTTTCGGAAATATTATGTTGCTTTCCTTCCCTGAATATTTTGAAGTAAAAGAATATTGGCTCGATCAATATCGTGGTTTTTTCAGAATATTAATTTTTGCATTATCACTACCAAGTTTCTTTTATTCAGCAAGTGGTTATTATGTTTCGGCGTATAAAAGTATCAAATCTGGAATGCTAAACATTGATATTCCAATTGCTTTAGGAATTATTGTAATGTTCGTTCGAAGT
>CANINJ010000049.1 GCA_947468985.1 Bacteroidota bacterium | reverse complement strand
CGAAAGTAGTTTCAGCCAAAATGATAGTATTGCCAAATCAATGGCGAAAAGTTTAGCTGTAAAAACAGGAACTTATTTAACAGAAAAAGAACAAGAAAATTTAGTAAATGGGCTTTTTGCTTGCAAAGAACCCAATGTTTCCCCATTTCAAAAACCAACTTTCATCACGATGCGTGTGGAAGATTTAGATAAAAAATTCGCGCTATGAGAAACGTAACCGAAACGGTTAAGCAATTAATCATCATTAATATTATCTTTTTTATTGGGACACAAATTTTAGGCGATGTTGCCTACAAATACTTGTCTTTATATAATCCTGAAAACCCAGATTTTAAGTATTGGCAGCCGTTGACGCATATGTTTATGCACGGAAATCTAATGCATATTTTCTTTAATATGTTTGCTTTGTTTTCTTTTGGAACTGCTTTAGAGCAGATGTGGGGCGCAAAAAAATTCTTGTTTTTCTATATTTCTTGTGGATTAGGCGCCTCGTTTATTCATATACTTTCCAATTATTATTTCTTCCACGAAGGATTGAACACGCTATTGGCAAATGGAATTCAGAAATCAGAAATTTTACAGGTTTTGGGTGAAGGTAAATATGATTCAAGATGGACAGAGATTTTATCCAAATCGGGTTTTGAGAGTTTTACATCTGCGTTTATGACACCCGCAGTTGGTGCTTCTGGTGCAATTTATGGGGTTTTGGTTGCCTTTGCCTTTATGTTCCCAAATGCAGAATTGGCTTTGATGTTTATTCCAATTCCAATAAAAGCAAAATATTTTGTACCTGTAATTGTGAGTTTAGACTTATTTTCAGGCGTTACAGGATTTTCTGTTTTTGGAGGTGGAATTGCTCACTTTGCTCACGTTGGTGGCGCATTGTTCGGATTTTTAATGGTTTGGTATTGGAAAAAAAATCAGTTTAACTCAAATCGTTGGAACTAATTACTAAATCTAAATCTCAAATTAAATGAGCATTCTTGAAGACTTAAAATTACAATTTAAAATTGGTGATGTTGTAACAAAATTGATATTTTGGAATATTGCTTTTTTTGCTATTCCAAGTATTGTATTTGGTGTTTTACATTTGTTTAAAGTCAATATTGATTATCTCAATTATGTAAGTTTGTCTTCAAATCCATTAGATTTACTTTTGAAACCTTGGACAATTTTTTCATATGCTTTTTTTCATTTTGGAATTTTTCACATTCTCTTTAATATGTTGATGTTGAATTTTGCAGGAAGATTATTCTTGATATTCTTCAACCAAAAGCAATTGTTGAGTTTGTATTTTGTAGGTTCCCTATTTGCTGGCAGTATTTATATGCTAAGTTATATGTTTTTTCCTGCTTTGGCAAATGTAAATACGTCTTTGGTTGGCGCCTCTGCATCAGTAATGGCAATTCTTTTTGCAACAGTTTCTTATTTGCCTTTGATGGAAATTAGATTGCTGTTTTTTGGAAATGTAAAATTATGGCACATTGCTTTGGTTTTAATTGTAATTGATTTGTTTCAATTGCCAATGGAAAATACAGGCGGACATTTAGCGCATATTGGTGGTGCTTTTTTTGGTTATATTTACACTCAATTATTGAAGAACGGAAATGATATTTGTGGATGGTTCACTTCAATTTTAGACTTTTTCGCCACTATATTCAGCGGAAAAAAGACAACGCCATTCAAAAAAGTACATAGAAATTATAATGCTCCTGCAGCAAAAAAAGTTTCTAAAATTGTCACAAAAGATAAAGGGCAACAACAAATAGACGAAATTTTAGATAAAATTAGCCAATCAGGTTATGATAGTTTAACAAAAGAAGAAAAAGAATTTCTGTTTAAAGCAGGGAAATAATTGTTTTAATTTAATAAATGAGAAAGCTTTCTTGGTTTAATAAAGTGGTGTTTTTTATCAATATAGTTTTGGCTGTATTGACATTCATTGCCTATTTTTTACCATTTCTTGCTCCTAAATTATTTCCAGTTTTGTCAGCGTTAACTTTGCTTTTGCCATTATTTTTAATTCTGAATGGGCTTTTCTTTATTTATTGGGGCATCCAACTCAAACGACAAATAATCTTACCCGCATTGGTTTTGCTGATGGGAATTACATTTATCAATAAATTCTATAAATTTTCAGCTACAGATTTACCTAAAGAAGAAAAAGATTTTGTGGTAATGAGTTATAATGTGCGCTTGTTTAATTTATTCAAATGGTTGAACGACGATAATGTTCCCGACGAAATTTTGGATTTTATAAACGAACAAAATCCTGATATTCTTTGTATCCAAGAATTTTCAACAGCAGCCAAATTAGATTTGAAGATTTATCCGTATAAATATGTTTTTATGCAAGGAAAAAAAATTAAAACGGGACAAGCCATTTTTTCTAAATATCCAATTATTGACGAAGGAAATTTAGTGTTTCCAAATTCTAATAACAATGCCATTTTTGCTGATATTAAAAAGGGAAAAGACATTATTAGGGTTTATAATATGCATTTGCAATCCATAAAAATATCACCAGATGTAAATGAAATTTCTGAAAATATTGACGGAATCAACCAAGATAAATCGCAAGTTTTGATTATAAGAATCAGTAAAGCGTTTAAAAAACAACAGCAACAAGCGGAAATATTGATGAATCACAAAAAAGAATGTGAGTATCCAATTATCATTTGTGGCGATATGAATAACAGCCCATATTCGTATGTTTATCGAAGTATAAAAGGTTCTTTAAACGATTGTTTTGAAGAAGCAGGTTCTGGTTTTGGACAAACCTATAATTTCAAATACTATCCGGCACGTATCGACTATATTTTTGCTGATAAAGTGATGAAAGTCAAAAATTTTACGAGTTTCCCTGAATTTATAAATTCAGATCACAGTCCTGTAATTGCAAGATTAGCAATGGATTAATTTAGATTCCCTGCTCTTTCAAATAATCTAAAGCAAATCGACCTTCATTAAAAAGTAAATCCAAAACACTTAAATTATTTATAAATCCGTGTTTGTCTCCAAATACTTGTGTGTAAGAATCGAAAGCAGAAGTATCTTTTTTACCATCGGCTAAATTTCTATAATCGAAACAGTTGGTAGCTTTGTGAAAATATTCAGTAGTTTTTTCAAATTCTAATTTCATACCCAAGCATTTTGAAACAATAGCAATCGTTTCGAAATTTAAATCGATTAAAAAAGTATGTTTTTTAGTAAAAATGGGTTGTAATGCATCTTCAAAATATTCAAAAAACGGGGAAGTTCTATACGCTGCTTCAAGAGATTTAAAATGCTGTTTTTGCCAATCGAAAGCTGTTTCAAGTTTGATTTCTTTTGTCTTTTGATGTCTTTCTTTACTGTGTTTTACAGGAATATTCAACATCAAAATTCCATTTGGACTATAAATATACGTTCGGTTTCTGTTAGTTTGCTTCTGAAAATTATCTTCAATTTCAAACACAATTGAATCCGCCTTTGCCATAGCCGCAAAATTACTTATTGAAGGGAAATAGCTTGGTAGTATTAAAGCGTTCATATTTGTCCAAAGTTTTAAACGTCATAATGTCGAAAGTCAAATAGTTGTATGCATAACAGACTTTAAGACTTTCGACTTTGTAACATTTGACTAATTTTCTTTCTTTCTTCTAACAAAATAACTAATTCCGAAATACGCTATTAATGCTAATAAGAAGTATTTGAAATACGATTTTGGCTGCCCATCACCGCTAACGGTTGTGAAAACTCTATCCCAACGAATTTTGTTGAAGCCCTTTCCATTTGGATCCAAACTCATCCAAATAAACACTGGTTTCCCAACGATATGATCTTCTGGTGTGTAACCAAAATATCTTGCGTCTAATGAGTTGTGGCGGTTGTCTCCCATCATCCAATAATAGTTTTGTTTGAAAGTATAAGTAGTCGCAATTTGCCCGTTTATTCTTATTTCATTACCCGTAACTTTTAAATCATTTTTTTCATATTCACGAATAATCGTTTTATAAAAAGGCAAACTTTCAGTATTTAAAGCAACGGTTACTCCTTTTTTAGGAATATAAATCGGACCAAAATTATCCAAATTCCATTTTGTATTATATGGGAATATTGCTGCTTCTGCTTCGTGAGAAATATTTCGGACTACACTTTTTACAATCGGATTCAAACGCAAACGATTTGCGGATTCTTCAGTTAATGCTCTGAAATAAAAGGTGTTTTGAGAGCTTTGGTACACACCATCAGTGATATTTAATTCTATAGTAATATACGTTTGGTCAAAACCAGAACCATCGGTTGTTACAGTATAGGAATATTGCGGTTTTGCTCTTTCTGGCATCGGCATAATTTTGCCATTGATGTATACAATTCCGTCTTTTATTGATAAACTATCACCTGGAATACCAACACAACGTTTTACATAATTGGTCTTTTTATCGATTGGTTTATCATATCTTTTATCTGCTGCTTTATACATATTAAACAAGGTATCCGCAGGCCAGTTGAATACTACAATGTCGGTTCTGTTGACTTCTTGCATTGCAAAAAACCGGAAATAAGGAAGTTGTGGATATCTTAAATATGATTTTACATTTAAAAGAGGCAAGGTATCGTGAACCATTGGCGCAGCAATTGGCGTCATTGGAGTTCTTGCACCATAATGGAATTTACTCACAAATAAAAAGTCACCCACTAATAATGATTTTTCCAAGGAAGAAGTTGGAATCGTGTAAGGTTGCATTACATATGTGTGAACTAAAGTTGCCACAACTATTGCAAAAAGTAACGAACTAACAGTGTCAGCTGTTTTGTTTGTTGGAACTAAACTTCTGTCATTTATGTAAACTAATTTTTGAGTGTAGTTGATATAATAAATATAGAAACCCAATGTCAATACTCCTAAAAGGGTATCCAATGTTGAGTTTTTCCCAAAACTTCTCAAAGTTTCTACCCAAACTACTGGAAACATAATTAGATTTACAACCGGTACAAACAATAATATCGTCCACCAAGGCGAACGGTTTATGATTTTCATCAAAATAATTGCGTTGTAAACTGGAATTGCCGCTTCCCATTTTTTTCTACCTGCAGCTTCATACAATTTCCAAGTTCCTAAAAAGTGAATTACTTGAACAATCAAGAAAAATACAAACCATTGAATTAGTGTCATAATTTTTTTAATTTGAAAATTAAATAATTTGAAAATTAGATAATTCTGTTGTTTAAAATATTGTTTTTATTAAAATATTAACTTTTTTTATATTGTGAATGTTCTGAAAAGGTTTGCTGTCATTGTCTAATTTTTAAATTATTTAATTTTCAAATTGAGCTCTAATACATCTTTCATTGTGAAAACTCCTTTTTTACCCAAGATCCATTCCGCTGCAATTACTGCGCCCAATGCAAATCCTTCTCTATTGTGTGCCAAATGTTTTATTTCAATCAAATCAACATCTGAATTATAGGAAACGGTGTGTGTGCCAGGGACATTTTCTATTCTTTTGGCATCTATTACTATATCATTTGACATTGTATTTTCCAAAGTCCAATTTTCGCAACTGCTATTTTTTATAATTCCATTTGCCAATGAAATAGCTGTTCCACTTGGCGAATCTAATTTTTGTGTGTGATGAATTTCTTCAATTCCAACTTTATACGCATCAAATTTTGACATAATTTTTGCCAAATATTCGTTCAATTCAAAGAAAATATTTACACCCAAACTAAAATTAGAACTACTAATAAAAGCAGTATTTTTCTCTTTGCAAAGTTGCACCATATTTTCATATTCGTTTAACCAACCTGTAGTTCCAGAAATTACTGGGATTCCAAGTTTTAAAGCAGTCGAAATATTTTCAACAGCAGCATCTGGCGCACTAAAATCTATCGCAACATCAGCATTTTTAAGTCTGTCAAAAGAATCTTCAATAGATTTACGCAACACAATTTCGTGTCCGCGTTGCAACGCAATTTTTTCAATTACTTGCCCCATTTTTCCGTAACCTAAAAGTGCGATTTTCATTAAAAATGATAGTTTAAAGTCAATCCTAAATTTTGCTTGTAGTTTATTTCATTTTCATAAAGTTCGGGACGAACCGACAATTTATCATTCACATTGAATTGCATCAAATGCGCATCAATATTAGCATCTATAATATTTAATAAATAAAACCCAACGGTTACTAGCACCGACATATCTCTATTTCGTTGATAAAATCGTTGTCCGGCAATCAATCTCGAATCATCTAAATATTGAAAATCATCATCATGATATCCCGCTAATCTTCTTTTATAGGCATTTCTGTAATTATTATATTTGGTATTATTTACGGAGTAATAATACAACCCAGCACCAATTCCTCCGTAAACTAAAGGAATTTTCCAGTATTTTTTATTGTATGCTTGCCCCAATCCTGGTAATATTGCAGAATAAAAAGCAGCTCTTGCAGGAGCCAAAGGATTTATCTCTTTGTATTTTAAAGTGTCTTTTGCAACCAAAATCTCCACTTTTTTACCTTGAGCAAAAAGCGAAGTTGTTCCAATTAAGAACCCAATTAAAAGTATGGAATAGAATTTGATCACTAACCTTTTATTAATTTGATAATTCTATTGAAATCTTCTTCAGAATGAAATGGAATTGTAATTTTTCCTTTGCCATTTCCTGCAACTTTCACATCTACTTTAGCCCCAAAATACTCTGTAATAGCTTTATTTGCTTCCGCTGCTACAGCAAAAGTTGCCGTTTTAGCTTTGGTTGCAACTTTTGGTTTCAAACTCTCTTGATAGTTTTTTACCAATGCTTCGGTCTCTCTAACAGAAAGATTTTGGCTAACAATTTTTTGGTAAATATCAGTTTGAACATCTTGATTTTCAATATTTATTATTGCGCGACCGTGGCCCATAGAAATAAATCCATCACGAATTCCCGTTTGAATAATTGGATCTAATTTCAGTAATCTTAAATAATTTGCAATCGTAGAACGCTTTTTTCCCACACGTTCACTCATTTGCTCTTGCGTCAATTGAATTTCATCAATCAATCTTTGGTAAGACAACGCAATTTCAATAGGATCTAAATCGTGTCTTTGTATGTTTTCTACCAAAGCCATCGTTAACGATTCATTATCGTTCGCAATTCGAATATAAGCGGGAACCGCATTCAATCCTGCAAGTTTTGAAGCACGTAATCTTCGCTCTCCAGAAATTAATTGGTATTTATTAAAGTCAGTTTTCCGAACCGTAATCGGTTGAATAACACCTAATTCTTTTATAGAAGTTGCCAGTTCTTGCAATGATTCCTCATTGAAATTACTTCTTGGCTGAAAAGGATTTATCTCGATAGCATCAATTTCTAACTCGACAATATTCCCTACAACTTTATCTGCATTTTTATCATTAACCGACTTAATATCGTTATCTGGGTCTTTCAATAAAGCAGACAATCCTCTTCCTAATGCTTGTTTTTTTATTGCTTGTGCCATAAATTAATTACTATTTTTCTTAATAATTTCTTCCGCTAATCGCAAATAATTATTCGCCCCTTTACTCGTTGCGTCATAATTTATAATACTTTCACCAAAACTCGGAGCCTCACTCAACTTCACATTTCTTTGTATTATTGTTTCAAAAACCATATCATTAAAATGTTTTTGAACCTCCTCAACCACCTGATTTGACAATCGCAAACGAGAATCAAACATTGTCAATAACAAACCTTCAATATCTAAATCGGGATTGTGAATTTTCTGAACACTTTTTATCGTATTCAATAATTTCCCCAAACCTTCCAAAGCAAAATATTCACACTGAATCGGAATAATCACCGAATCTGCCGCTGTCAATGCATTTAATGTCAATAAACCCAATGATGGCGCGCAATCAATCAAAATATAATCGTATTTATCTTTGATGCTTTTCAACGCCTCCTTCAACATATATTCTCTATTTTCCTTGTCGACCAACTCAATTTCGATAGCAACAAGGTCAATATGTGCAGGAATTATATCCACATTCGGAGCCGTACACGTTACAATCGCCTCTTCAGGAGAGTTGCTGTGTTCTAAAATTTGATACGTTCCAATAATAATGTTTTCTACGTCAATTCCCAACCCAGAACTCGAGTTTGCTTGAGGATCAGCGTCAATAAGTAAAACTTTTTTTTCTAAAACGCCCAAAGAAGCCGCTAAATTTATCGAAGTTGTTGTTTTTCCAACGCCTCCTTTTTGATTGGCAATAGCAATGATTTTACCCATTTATTTTTTTAAATTTTGAAACGTAAAAATACAATTAATTATCGTTCGTTAAAATCTATTTTGTTAACATTTGTTAATCTTTATCAACTTTGCCCAATTATCGCAAATTTTTTTGGAGCTATTTCCAGCTGTCATTCCAAATCCTCGCTAAAAAGCTCGGGATTTTCCCTTCCATCTGGGCTAGGGCATTTTGGAATCAATTGCGTTTTTAGTATAAATTTGTTACGATTCATTATAATATATTTTTTACTTTTACAATTCAATTAAGTTTATGAAAATCACACCAGAAATACTTTCTCAATTCAGTGAAATAATAGGCAATCCCTATGTTTTTACGGATCAAGAAACCCGAAACCATTACGGAAAAGATGAAACCGAAGATTATGTTTTTCCACCTTCAGTAGTTTTAAAACCAGCTACTCCAGAAGAAATTGCTGCCATTTTGAAAATCGCAAATCGTCATAATATTCCTGTAACTGCAATTGGTGCCCGAACTGGTTTAAGTGGTGGTGCATTGTCTGTTCATCAAGGAATTGGTCTTTCAATGGAGCGATTCAACAAAATTTTAAACATCGACGAGCAAAACCTACAAGTTACTGTCGAACCTGCTGTAATTACTCAAGTTTTGCGTGAAGCTGTAGCCGAAAAAGATCTTTTTTATCCACCAGATCCTAGCAGTTTAGGAAGTTGTTGGATAGGAGGAAACGTGGCCGAAAATGCAGGTGGTGCGCGTGCCGTAAAATATGGCGTAACCAAAGATTATGTGCTGAATTTAGAAGTAGTTCTTGCCAATGGTGAAATTATTTGGACTGGAGCCAATACTTTGAAAAATTCTACGGGATATAATCTAACGCAATTAATGGTTGGAAGTGAAGGAACACTCGGAATCATTACAAAAATCGTTATGAAGTTAATCCCAAAAAACACACATACAGTTTTAATGTTAGTTCCATTTTATAATGCCAATGAAGCATGTGAAGCTGTTTCTGCTATTTTTAGAGCGGGAATAACACCAAGTGCTTTAGAATTTATGGAGCGCGATGCCATTGATTGGACATTGAAATTTGTAACTGATTTAAATGTACAGGTAAAAGACGATATTCAAGCACATTTACTCATCGAAGTTGATGGAAATTACCCAGACATTCTTTTTCAAGAAGCCGAAAAAATAATGGAAGTGGTGGAACAATTCAAAATTGACGAAGTGCTTTTTGCAGATACCGAAATACAAAAAAACTTGCTTTGGAAAATGCGCAGAAGTGTTGCCGAAGCTGTAAAATCAAATTCTGTTTATAAAGAAGAAGATACAGTTGTTCCAAGATATGAATTGCCAAAACTATTATTTGGAATTAAAGAAATCGGCAAAAAATATGGATTTAAATCGGTTTGTTACGGACACGCAGGTGATGGAAATTTACATGTAAACATCATCAAAGGTGAAATGTCAGATGAAAATTGGAATACAGAAGTCACCAAAGGAATTCGTGAAATTTTTGAGTTGACTGTTTCCTTAAAAGGAACTTTGTCGGGTGAACACGGAATTGGATATGTTCAAAAAAACTATATGGATATTGCTTTTAGCAAAACACAATTGCAATTAATGAAAGGCATAAAATCCATTTTCGATCCTAACGGAATTTTAAATCCAGGCAAAATTTTCCCTGATAATTTATAGTTTTTTTTAACCGCAAAGAGCGCAAAGTTTTACACAAGGTTCGCTAAGCAAATAGCAAGTGTTTTTAATCTGTGAATCAGTGGCGATTTCTTTGTTTATTTTCCAGACAAATATTCCAATAAAATCGGATCTGCATTTTTGAAAGTTGGTGCTTGCTCCGTAATATTTGCAACTCTTTTTTTATTTAATTTCATCGTTACATCCGCTTCGGTTGTAAAAAGTAAAGCCGACATAAAAGGATTGTTGATGTATGGAATTAGTTCGTTCAAACCGTCTTCAATTGGTAAAATCTTTACTTCTTCCTCCGTTTGAAATTTGAAAGTCAAAGCCAGTTTTAGCTGAATTTCATCTACATTTGTTCGAATGTAAATAT
>CANINJ010000048.1 GCA_947468985.1 Bacteroidota bacterium | reverse complement strand
AACGAACAGAACCCGAAAATTTCAATTTATCTCCTATTAATTTTTTCGTTATTTGAGTATATGCGCCATATTCATTGTAATAAATTGGACTATTTAAATCTGTATAAATTCTTCCGTGAGAATTCAATTCATATTGTCTGAATGATCCACCAACTTGAACTTCTGCAACTTTAATGATGTCTTTAAGATTATAATTTGCATCAGAATGATAAATCCTTGAATTATCAACTAATTTAGATCCGGTCAATACACTTGCTTCAGCTATTACTTTTTCGAAAGCAGCATTAAACAATGGAGAACCAGCTTCTTGTCTTATTCCATTAGCACCACCTGTATTTGCCGGAGTTAATCCAAGACCAGCTGGCGAAACGTTATAATCTGCAAAATTTCTTGCTCCTGCATGTGCTTGTTCTGGTGTTTGTCCTAACAACAAAGTTGACCTCGCATACGCTGTTCCATAATCTGTAAACCAGTTTTTATCTGTTTTCCATGTTCTGTTAATATTAATTGCCGTAAACGTCATGTCATAAGAATTTCCGCCGTCTTCAGTTGTAGTATAACCTCTAATAAAGAAGTTTTTTCCTTTGATTTCTAATTTATGTTGTTGCATAAAAAAGTTATTCAAATAATATCTATTAGCTCCTTGATAAACTGCATTTCCAAATCCAAATTTACTTTGCCAAATAACTTCTAGTTTTTCATTTCCAAAAGGTCTTAAATGAACAGAAAAGTCTATTTTAGTATTAGAAGCTTTGTTATCTGTTAATTCGGTTTCTTTATAACCAGTTCTCGAAACTTTATCGCTCGGTAAAGTTGGAGCAGGTATAATTGATGCAGCCTCATCTCCATAAGTATTTATACCATCATAACCATAGTGGCTTCTGTCTCTTCCTGCAACTGTTTTGTCATTATAATTAGTAGCATACCAATCTGTTCCTGACATATAGGTGTAATTCGCTTTTGCAGCAAAATAATTATTGAATTTATGTGCAACTCTAATACCATAATCTTTATAATTATTTGAACCGGCAGCTTCTTGACTTGTTTGTCCAAATTTAGCATAAGCAGTTATTCCAGAACTTGTAAACGGACTTTTACTGTTCATAAATAAAATTCCATTAAACGCATTCGCACCATATAAAGCAGAAGATGCTCCAGGTAATAACTCTACGCTTTGAACGTCAATTTCTGAAACTCCAATCATATTTCCAATTACGAAATTTAATAAAGGAGATGAATTGTCCATTCCATCAACCAATTGCATAAAACGTGTGTTTGCAACCGTTGCAAAACCACGTGTGTTTATTGATTTAAATGACAAACTACTCGTGTTCATTTGAACTTCCTTCAGATTTTCTAATCCATCATAAAAAGAAGGCGAAGCAGATTTTTTAATGTCTTGAATACCCATTCTTTCAATTGTAACAGGTGATTGCAATACTTTTTCAGGGGTTCTTGAAGCTGAAACTACAACTTCATCTAATAATGTCTTTTTAATTGAATCTGATACTATTGTTTGCGCAAAAGAAATGCTGCAAAAAAACAATGTCAAAATAAGTAAGTGCTTTCTCATTTGGGTTAAAATTTATTTGTTAGTGAAGCTAAATTAGTATTTATTTTGATATTAATAAAGAATCAGTATATAAATTTCATATTTAGCTGTATTTTACCTTGAATTTTGATAATAATTTGTTGAAATTCTTGAATATTTCTTATGGTTTTTAAATAAAGCATTAAAAATATACTAAGCACGCCTATTAATTTAACAAAGTTTTAAGTAATCCGTAAAAATTACACATAACGGAAATTTAAACTGTAATGTTTCTTTAAATAAAGGGATTACGTTTTTGAAATTTTATTAATATAACAATTTTTGGTTTTTTGTGAGCCATATTGTTTTGAATTGAATATTAAGTACTTTTGCAAGGCAAATAAATTTAAAATTAGAATAGTATGAAAATTGCAGTTGTTGGCGCTACAGGAATGGTTGGAGAAATAATGCTTCAAGTTTTAGCAGAAAGAAATTTCCCGATATCAGAATTAATCCTCGTGGCCTCAGAGAAATCAGTTGGTAAAGAAGTTAAATTCAAAGGAAAAAAATATAAAGTTGTAGGAATGCAAACGGCGGTAGATATGAAAGCTGATATTGCCTTATTTTCTGCAGGTGGTGAAACATCTTTGGAATGGGCTCCGAAATTTGCAGCAGCAGGAACAACCGTAATTGACAATTCTTCGGCATGGAGAATGGACGCAACAAAAAAATTAATTGTCCCTGAAATTAATGCTTCAGAATTAACAAAAGAAGATAAAATAATTGCAAATCCAAATTGTTCAACCATTCAAATGGTTTTGGTTTTGGCACCATTACATAAAAAATACAACATCAAACGTGTTATTGTATCAACATACCAATCTATTACTGGAACTGGAGTAAAAGCAGTACAACAATTGGAAAATGAATATGCTGGAATTCAAGCCGAAATGGCTTATAAATATCCAATTCACAGAAATGCAATTCCACAATGCGACAGTTTTGAAGACAACGGCTACACGAAAGAAGAAATGAAATTGGTTCGTGAAACCAAAAAAATATTAAGTGACAATTCAATAAAAGTAACGGCTACTGCTGTTCGTGTGCCAATTGTTGGCGGTCATAGCGAGGCAGTAAATGTAGAATTTACTTCTGATTTTGATGTGAATGATGTGCGTTCTATTTTGCACCACACATCAGGAGTTGTAGTTCAGGATAATAATGATACCTATACATATCCAATGCCGATTTATGCGCAAGGAAAAGACGATGTATTTGTAGGTAGAATTCGTCGGGATGAAAGTCAAGAAAACACCCTAAATATGTGGATTGTTGCCGATAATTTACGAAAAGGAGCTGCTACAAATACGGTTCAAATTGCGGAATATTTAGTGGCAAACCAATTGGTATAATTCCACTTACTTATAAAAACCGTTTATTTTACAAATCACAAACTTTGTTAAAATAAACGGTTTTCTTATTTCCTTTTTTAATTTTGTAAAAGATGAAAAAGAAAATAATTCATATCAATTTCTCTTTAGTTATTGCAATAGTATTCTCAATATTGTTTCAATCATTTGATTCCTATTCCCATTTTAAATCGGAATTTTCCGAGCCTAAATGTGTTCACGAAAGCACATCAAAGCACGAAATTACGCACCAACATCATTCTGCAGAACACTGTTTTATATGTAAATTTTCTTTCAGCGCTGCGGTAACTTCTGATTCATTTGTTTTTAAAACTCAAAATCAACCCGTTGAAATTCCAAATAATTTCTTCTGTTCTGAAGTTTATTTATCTTTTTTAGAAAATTCAAATCCGCTTCGTGGCCCACCCGTTTTTAATGTTTAATCTGAACTAAATCAGTTATTTAACATTGTTGAATGTTAGATTTAACATTAATTATTCCAAATGAAAAAAATCTTAATTACCCTTTTCTTAGGGTTTTCGGCATTTTTAAATGCACAAAATAAAATATCAGGAACCATAACAGATAAAGAAAACCAACCCATTAAAGGAGTTTCGGTGTTTGTTTCCGATATACATAAAAGCTCATCAACCGATGAAAAAGGAAATTTTAGCATCAATAATCTTCCATTGGGAAACATCAAAATTGCAATTTCAGCCCTTGGTTTTATCACTCAAAATAAGACAATCGCAGTTCAAAGTGGTGAAAATAAATTGGATTTGATTTTAGAACCAACTGTTTTTCAAATGGACGAAGTGATAGTTGCAACCGCATTTAATAAATTACAATCGCAAAATGTAATGAAAGTGGAGCACGAAAGCATGAAATCATTACAGCAAAAAGGAACTTCAACTTTAATTGAAGGCTTGGCCACTATTCCTGGAGTTTCACAAGTTTCAACGGGAACTTCCATTGGAAAACCAGTAATTCGCGGTTTAAGCGGGAATCGGGTTTTGGTGTATTCTCAAGGCGTTCGGATGGAAAACCAACAATTTGGCGATGAGCATGGATTGGGATTAAATGATGCTGGCGTTGAAAGTGTTGAGGTTATCAAAGGCCCCGCATCTTTGTTATATGGTTCTGATGCGTTGGGCGGAGTTCTTTATTTTAACCCTGAAAAATTTGCAAAAACCAATACTTTTCAAGGCGATTTCAGTCAAAAATTATTTTCAAATACGTTAGGAAGTAATACTTCTTTGGGATTAAAAACATCTACCGAAAATTGGAAATACTTAGTTCGTGGAAGTTATAATTTACATTCCGATTATAAAATTTCAGATGGAAATCGAGTAACAAATACAAGATACAATGAGCAGGATTTCAAAACTGCAATTGGATACAGCAACTCTCTTTTTTCAAGCGTTTTAAGGTATAATTACAATAAATTGGATTTAGGAATTCCTGAAAATGGCATTGCAGAACAATCGACAAATAATAACACAGAGTATCCAAAGCAAGGTGTTTTTAATCATTTATTGAGTTTAAATTCTACTGTTTTTCTAAAAAATTCTAAATTAGATATTGACTTGGGATACATTTCAAATGACAGAAGTGAATTTGTTGAAAATGCTATTGCAAATTTGCACATGAGATTAAAAACCTTAAATTATGATTTGAAATACCATTTGCCAAAAATTGGTAATGTGGAATCTATTTTTGGAATTCAGGGAATGCGTCAAACCAATCTAAATTCAGGAATTGAATTCTTAATTCCCGATGCTGCTACAAATGATTTTGGGGTTTTTGGAACTGCCAATTACGAATGGAAATCGAATGTTTTTCAGGCGGGAATTCGTTTTGATAATCGGAATATTTCTAGCGAAAGCCATGGAATTTTTGGAAATGAAGGTTCGTTTGAAGCCATTAATAAATCATTTAATAGTATAAATGGATCGCTGGGATACAAAACCAATTTAACAGAAAAATTAACTTTGCGCCTCAATTTTGCGTCTGGTTTTCGAGCTCCAAATTTAGCTGAACTAACTTCAAATGGAGTTCACGAAGGAACGAACCGATACGAAATTGGGAATAGTGCTTTAAAAACAGAGCAAAATGTTCAATCAGATTTAAATTTGGAATATAAAAACAGTCATTTTGAATTTTTTGCAAATGGTTTTTACAACCACATCAATAATTATATTTATACAAATCCTTCAGGGTTAATTATTGTTGGGAATGATGTTTTTAATTATATTCAGAACAATGCCAAATTATACGGGGGCGAAATTGGACTCCATTTTCATCCGCATCCTTTAGATTGGTTACATTTTGAAAGTAGTTTTGAAGCCGTTACTGGCAAAAAACAAAATGGCGATTTCTTACCATTAATTCCCGCAAACATTTGGAATAATTCACTTCGTGCGGAATTTAATATTAAAAATTGGTTGAAAAATGGTTTTGCCACGTTCAATGTTTCGGATACTTTTAACCAAAATAATGTGAGTGAATTTGAAACAAAATCAAATGGTTACACTTTAGTAAATTTTGGAATTGGTGGCGATTTGAAATTTGGAAAAACGGCATTTAACATCAATTTAAACGGTAATAATCTTTTGAATAAAAGTTATATTGCACATTTGTCAAGATTGAAAACTGATGGAATTCCAAACATTGGAAGAAATATAGTTTTGGGAATAAATTTTAATATTTAGAGAATATAAACCCGATGATTTAGTGTTGTCGGGTTACTTTTTATATTTCAAAACAAACCTTCGAACTAAGAAATTAAAAAGTTGATAGCCTAATATTCGACGTAGCAATTGCATCAAATTTGCATCAAAACCAATGGTGTATCTTTTAAAATTATCGGATGGTTTTTCAGCGATTTCAAATAATTTTCCAGTTATATCGCCAACTAAATTATTGTTTTTTGCAGTTTTTTTATGAAGTAAATGCGAGATTTTTTCCATCAAAAGAGTGTAGGATTCAATTGAAGTTAATTCGGATTTTGAAACTTTACTTTGAAAATTAGTTGGAGCATTTCCAAATTGAACGGTGCAAACTTTGATATTAAAATCAAGTAATTCATACGACATACATTCAGAAAAACTCTCAACCGCCTGCTTTGTAGCGTGGTAAAAACTTCCCAAAGGTAGATTTACTAATCCCGCTATGGAAGAAATATTTATAAAATGACCGTGATTTTGATTTCTAAAAACAGGAATAAAAGCACGACAAACCTTCATCACTCCAACTAAATTAATGTCAACAATTGCATCAATTTTTGAATCTTCTGACAATTCCACAAAACTTCTATATCCAATTCCCGCATTATTAATAATGACATCTATGGTTTTAAAATCTTCTAAAATTTTGATTTTTGCGTTTTCAATGCTTTCGGATGAAGTAACATCCAATTCATAACACGTAATATTTGGAATTCCTTGAAGTGTTTGACCTTCCTTCAAGCAAATCATTGTGGCAATTACATTCCAGCCATTTTTTGCGAAATGCAAAGCTGTTTCTTTTCCAATTCCACTTGAAGTACCTGTGATTACTATGTTTTTCAATGCAACTATTTTTTGGCGAATATAGTTAATTAGTTAGATTTATAAGGTTTTTTCTAATTATTAATAGTCTAATTTCCCAATATATCGCATTACTCTTACTATTTTGTCTTTTCGTTTGTTGATATAAACCGTGGAATTTGATGCTTTATATTTTCTTGGATTTGGTAATATCGCAGCTATTCCAGCAGCTTCTCTGGCAGAAAGATTGGATGCATCTTTTCGATACCAATATTTTGATGCAGCTTGGGCGCCATAAATTCCGTCGCCCATTTCAATGGAATTTAAATAAACTTCCATAATTTTTTCCTTGCCCCAAATTAATTCTATCAAAACCGTAAAATAAGCTTCAAATCCTTTTCTGATGTAACTTCTTCCTTGCCATAGGAAAACATTTTTCGCCGTTTGTTGTGAAATGGTACTTCCGCCTTTAATTTTTCGGCCTTTTTGGTTGTTTTTTAAAGCTTTTTGCATCGCCGTAAAATCGAATCCGTGATGAATTAAAAATGTTCCGTCTTCACTTGCAATTACTGCTTTTTGTAAGTTTTTTGAAATATTTTCTATGGGAACCCATTCGTGATTGCAAAACATTTCTTTTCCTGCCAATTTATTTTCAACCGCTCTTGAAACCATTAATGGTGTAAATGGCACAGGCGCAAATTTGAATAGAACTACCAAAAACAGTGATATTCCAACAAACCAAATCAGTATTTTAAATAAAATTCGAGTAATTTTCTTTAACATAAATCTATTTTTAAATTAAATCTGCCAATTCATTTCCGATTAAACTTCCAATCGCAACTCCCATTCCTCCCAATCGAACGCCACAATAAACATTCTCAGAAAGTGCTTCAACAATTGGGTTTTTAGTTGTTCCCAAACCCATTATTCCACTCCAACGGTGTTCTATTTTGAATTCTTGATTGGGTAAAATTACTTCTTTTAATAATTTTTCTAATCTATTTTGTATTAATTCTGTTTCACCAAATTCAGGTGTGGTTTCTCCTTCAAAATCCAAATTTCGACCGCCACCAAACAATATTCTATCACCAATATTTCTAAAATAATAATAGCCTTTGTCCAAATGAAACGTGCCTTTTATATTCAAATTTGGAATGGGTTCTGTAATTAAAACTTGTGCACGAGCTGGTTTTACTTGTCCTTTTGTAATTTCAGCAGCAAAACCATTGGTTGCAAAAAGTAATTTATTAGTCTTGAAACTAAAATCCCCAAGCGCCACTTCCACTACATTTTTATTGTCATGAAATGAAGTTACTGTTTGTTGATTTAAAATTAAAATATCGTTTGAAACAGCTTGCTTTATCAATTCCTGCATCATCATTCCAGTGTCAATTTGACCTTCAAAAGGATTGAAAATCACACTTTCGTGAATGCCATTAAATCCGAAACGATCTATTTCTTTGGTAAAAACATCCGATTTAAATAGCGGATTCAAAACTTCATTAATGAAGGGAAGTTTTTTCAAACATTCAATATACGTCGCTTCGTGTTCATTTAAAAACAGTTCATAACCACCAAAAGGGTTGTAATCTAACTTTTCATCGCCAATTCTTTTCCGTAGTAATTTCAATCCGTTTTGTCTCTTTTGAACCAGTTGAATCACTTCCTCTTCCGAATGTGATTTCAAATCATCTATAATTTCAGAAAGACTTCCAAAACAAGCAAAACCTGCGTTTTTTGTACTTGCTCCTTGCGGCAACATTCCTTTTTCAAGCACCAATATTTTACTTTTTGGAAAGCGTTCGCGCAATCTCAAGGCCGCGTGCAAACCCACAATTCCACTGCCAACAACGGTGTAATCTACATTGGTAAACCAATTTTTTATTTCCCAATAACTGAGTTGCATCTTTTTTATTTCAAATGTAATTAAATATACGTTATGAAAATTATAAATAAAATTGATTCGTAACGCATCAATTCAATTTGATGGTCTTTATTATAATAAAAATCAGTACTTTTAAACCTTGAAAAAAACTTTTTTAACTATGAAAAAATTACTGATTTTAACTTTAATCACAATGAGTATAAATGCTGTTGTTGCTCAAAATGTCATGTCGCCAGAATTGCTTTGGAAATTAGGAAGATTGTCTTCATTAGGGATTTCTAAGGACGAGAAAAATATTATTTATAAAGTTTCAACGCCTTCTGTTGAAGAAAATAAATCAAGTTCAAAATATTATTCCATTCCTGTAAATGGTGGAAATGTAACTGAAATTACTGATTATAAATCACTTTTATCGGATAAAAATAGTTCTCCTGATGGAAAATTTACGGTTTATAATGAAGAAGTAAAAATCGATAAAGTTCACGGAAAAGATTTCTATCCTAATTTGGATCAATCCAATGTTCAAATCTATAACGGATTGGATTATCGCCATTGGGACACTTGGAACGAAGGAAAATTCAATCACGTTTTTTATAAAGCAAACCTTGAAAATTCAGTAGGAATTGACATTATGAAAGGCGAAAATTTCGATGCACCTCAAAAACCATTTGGCGGCGATGAAGATTATATTTGGTCTCCAGACAGCAAAAGTATTTTGTATGTTTCAAAGAAAAAAGCAGGAACAGCTTATGCAATTTCTACCAATACGAACATTTACGAGTACAATCTTGAAACTGGAAAAACAGAAAATAGAACGGAAAGCAATTTGGGATATGACACCAATCCATCGTTTTCCCCTACAGGAAATTTGACGTGGTTGCAAATGAAACGGGATGGTTACGAAGCTGATAAAAACGATATTATTGTCAATTTCAAAGGTGCAAATGTAAACCTTACGGCAAATTGGGACGGAAGTGTAGAAAGTTTCATTTGGAGTAATGACGGTAAAAATGTTTATTTTCAATCGCCAATTGACGGAACACTTCAATTATTTGTAGTTGATTTTCCAGGTTTAACAAAAAAATTACCGCAAGTTATTCAAGTTACCAATGGTGATTTCGATGTGTCAGGATTGGTTGGAATTGTAGGCGATAAAATAATTATGACGCGTTCGGACATGAACCACGCAGCAGAATTGTATTCGTATGATTTAAAGAAAAAAGTTTGGAATCAATTGTCAAATGTGAATACAGCGACCTACTCAACATTGGCGTTAAGCAAAACAGAACGAAGATATGTAACCACAACTGACGGTAAAAAAATGTTGGTTTGGGTAATTTTACCTCCAAATTTCGATGCTTCAAAAAAGTATCCAACGCTTTTATATTGCCAAGGCGGACCACAATCTCCGTTGACACAATTTTACTCGTTCCGATGGAATTTTCAATTGATGGCGGCTAACGGATACATCGTTGTGGCACCAAACCGAAGAGGAATGCAAGGTCACGGGGTGGAATGGAACGAGCAAATTAGCAAGGATTGGGGCGGACAAGTGATGAACGATTACCTTTCGGCGATTGACGATGTGTCAAAAGAAACCTATGTTGACAAAGCAAGGTTGGGTTGTGTTGGCGCAAGTTACGGAGGTTATTCTGCGTTTTATTTAGCAGGAATTCACAACAATAGATTCAAGACTTTTATCGCTCACGATGGTGTTTTTAACACGCAAAGTATGTTTGGAACTACCGAAGAAGTGTTCTTTAACAATTGGGATTTTGGTGGTGCTTACTGGGAAAAAGACAACAAAGTAGCTCAAAAAACCTATACTGATTTTAATCCTGCAAGCCACGTTGACAAATGGAATACCCCAATATTAATAATCCAAGGAGGAATTGATTTTAGAGTGCCAATTGGGCAATCGCAAGAGGCATTTCAAGCGGCACAATTGCGAGGAATTAAAAGTAGATTTCTATATTT
>CANINJ010000047.1 GCA_947468985.1 Bacteroidota bacterium | reverse complement strand
TTTAAAGAAAACGCAATTTCTGTATTGTCGAAAATTTTTTCCATTTGTATCATAAATAATAATGCAAATATAAGCACACAATGCTGATTTTTAATCAAAAATTACCTTATTTTGCAGTATTAAATGTAATGCTATTCACATCTTTAAATATGCAAACGATTCAAGCAAATGGTTATTCCGTAATTTTCAATGAAGAAGGTTACAAAGCACTCAATAATCACATTTCTGAAAGCAATTATTCCAATATATTTATTATTGTAGATAGCAATTCCAATGAAGTTTGTTTGCCAAAATTACTACCTTATATTGCTACCGAATTGACCATTGAAATCATCGAATTTGAAGCAGGTGAAATCAATAAGAACATAGAAACTTGTATTCAAATTTGGAACGTTTTAACTGATTTAGGCGCAGACCGGAAAAGTTTAATAATCAATTTAGGCGGTGGCGTAGTTACTGATTTAGGAGGTTTTGTAGCATCGACATTCAAACGTGGAATTGATTTTATAAACATTCCAACCACATTATTATCAATGGTTGACGCTTCTATTGGCGGAAAAACTGGAGTAGATTTAGGAAATTTAAAAAACCAAATCGGCGTAATAAATATTCCAAAAATGGTTCTAATTGACACTACTTATTTGGATACGCTTTCGCAAATGGAAATGCGATCCGGATTGGCTGAAGTTTTGAAACACGGATTGATATTTGATACAAAATATTGGAAACAGTTTTTAGATTTATCAAAATTAGATTTCGCCGATTTCGATACTATAATATACGATTCCATTAAAATTAAGAATGAAATTGTAATGCAAGATCCAACGGAACAAGGAATTCGAAAAGCATTGAATTTTGGACATACTTTGGGACACGCAATTGAAAGTTATTTTTTAGAAAATGAAAATAAAAAAACCTTATTACACGGCGAAGCAATTGCCATCGGAATGATATTGGAAAGTTATGTTTCAATGCGAAAAAACTTAATTTCTGCCGAGGAATATTTTGAAATTAAAACTACTATTAATTCCATTTATGAAGCCGTTATTTTTGAAGAAAATGACTTAAATCCAATCTTAGAATTACTAATTCACGACAAGAAAAATGAATACGGAACCATCAAATTTGTATTGTTAGATGGAATCGGAAAAATCACAATAAATCAAGAAGTTGAAAATGAATTAATTACGGCTGCTTTTTTAGATTACAAAACTTCAAAAAAAAAGTAATTCGTTAGTTAAATAGAAATAATATTTTTTTACATTTGTGTCGATGAAAAAAAAACAAAATACAAACAACTTTTCCTTTTCAAAAAATGAGACAAATAAGGCTTTTAAAGCACTATTAAATCGTTATTTTGCAATAAATGGGTTGCTAAATTTTGATAAATTGAGACATTCAATTATATATGATGATAAACTACAAATCATCTATGCAAATATCCGAGTTTGAAAATTAGATACACTAAATTAATACAATTTTTTTAATCTAATTTACTGATATATAAATGAATACAAAATATTCTGATTTAATAAATCAAAATTATTATTTCCCTCAAGAAGAATTTAAACTTAATAAAGACAACCTTCAATTTCACGATATCGATTTGATGAAATTGGTCGAAGAATACGGAACACCTTTAAAATTCACGTATTTACCTCAAATTTCAAACAACATCAAAAGAGCCAAAAACTGGTTCAAAATTGCGATGGATAAAAATGACTATAAAGGTAAATATTACTATTGTTATTGCACCAAAAGCTCGCATTTTGAATATATAATGAATGAAGCTTTCAAAAATAACATTCATATAGAAACGTCTTCGGCATTTGACATCAATATTGTTGAAAATTTGATGCAATCAGGGAAAATCAATAAAAGTACGTATGTGATTTGTAATGGTTTCAAAAGAGACCA
Organism: Bacteroidota bacterium; assembly: GCA_947468985.1. Taxonomy (GTDB): domain Bacteria; phylum Bacteroidota; class Bacteroidia; order Flavobacteriales; family Flavobacteriaceae; genus Flavobacterium. The sequence goes on along the minus strand of CANINJ010000047.1, from coordinate 8,435 downwards.
ATACATTGAAAACATTGCCCGTATCATCAATAACGGACATAAAAATACGATTCCAATAATTGATAATTACGAAGAATTGGATTTGCTTCAAGCTCAAATAAAAGGAAAATTCAAAATTGGAATTAGAATTGCTGCGGAAGAAGAACCAAAATTTGAATTTTACACGTCAAGATTAGGAATTGGATACAAAAACATTGTCCCTTTTTATAAAAAACAAATTCACGAGAATAAGAAATTGGAACTTAAAATGTTGCACTTTTTTATCAATACTGGAATCAATGACAACGCCTATTATTGGAATGAATTAATCAAATGTATCAAGGTTTACGTTGCTTTGAAGAAAGAATGTCCGAGTTTAGACAGCTTGAATGTGGGTGGTGGATTTCCAATAAAAAATTCCTTAGCATTTGAATACGATTACCAATATATGATTGACGAAATTATCAATCAAATCAAGATTGCTTGTGACGAAGCGGAAGTTGCTGTTCCTAATATTTTTACTGAATTTGGTTCGTTTACCGTTGGCGAAAGTGGCGGTGCTATTTATCAAATTTTGTATCAAAAACAGCAAAATGACAGAGAGAATTGGAATATGATTGATTCGTCTTTTATTACCACTTTACCTGATACTTGGGCGATTAACAAGCGTTTCGTGATGCTTGCAATTAACCGTTGGAACGACACTTACGAAAGGGTTTTATTGGGAGGAATGACGTGTGATAGCGATGATTATTACAATTCTGAACAAAATATGAATGCCATTTATTTGCCAAAATACAACAAGGAAAAACCATTGTACATTGGATTTTTTAATACGGGTGCTTATCAAGAAACCATCGGTGGTTTTGGCGGATTACATCACTGTTTGATTCCAGAACCTAAACATTTGTTGATAGATCGAGATGAAAATGGAGAAATAACAACGAGTGTTTTTTCTGAACAACAAACATCAGATGACGTTTTAAAAATATTGGGTTACAATAAAAAATAAAGTGTTTCAAGTGTTGCAATTCATAAAATTACAGATAACATTGATTATTAGTATTTAAACGGATTTTAAGTTAATTATCACGAAATTCTTAAATATTAATTTAATATTGTAATGTAATTAAGAGCAATGCAGGAGCGAAAAAATTATAAAAAAAATTGAATTTCAAATTGTATATGAAATATAAAATTTGTTAATTTGAATCGATTAAAACTAAAAAATTAAAAATGAGTAAAGGACCTATTAGTCAGTTTATTGAGAAGTATTACCTGCATTTCAATTCTGCAACTGTTGTTGACGCAGCAAAAGCCTACGAGCAACAATTAGAAAAAGGTGCCAAAATGATGGTAACTTTGGCGGGTGCGATGAGTACTGCTGAAATAGGAAAGATTTTTGCAGAGATGATTCGAAAAGATAAAGTTCAAATTATTTCTTGCACAGGAGCCAATCTTGAAGAGGATATTATGAATTTGGTTGCTCATTCTCATTATGAAAGAGTTCCAAATTACAGAGATTTGACGCCTCAAGAAGAATGGGATTTGATGGAGCGTGGCTTGAACCGTGTAACAGATACTTGTATTCCTGAACACGAAGCATTTAGACGTTTGCAAAAGCACATTTACAAAATTTGGAAAGATGCCGATGATAAAGGAGAACGTTATTTTCCACACGAATTTATGTACAAAATGTTACTTTCTGGTGTTCTTGAAGAATATTATGAAATTGATTTGAAAGACAGTTGGATGTATGCTGCGGCTGAAAAAAATCTTCCAATTATCGTTCCAGGTTGGGAAGATAGTACCATGGGAAATATTTTCGCTTCATATGTTATCAAAGGAGATTTGAAAGCATCGACTGTAAAGTCAGGAATTGAATATATGATTTATCTTGCAGATTGGTATCCAAAAAATAGTGCGAATGGAATTGGTTTCTTCCAAATTGGAGGAGGAATTGCTGGCGATTTCCCTATCTGTGTTGTACCAATGTTATACCAAGATATGGAAATGCACGAAGTACCATTTTGGAGTTACTTCTGTCAGATTTCAGATTCAACAACCAGTTATGGTTCTTATTCTGGAGCCGTTCCAAACGAAAAAATTACTTGGGGAAAATTAGATATTCACACCCCGAAATTTATAATAGAATCGGATGCAACCATTGTAGTACCATTAATTTTTGCTTATTTATTAGATTTATAATAGAATTTTTATGAAAAGAGTTATTGTTGATTATTCCAAACTAACCAATGAAATCTTAAACTTATTAGTTGAGAAATTTCCTGATGGGTATGATGAATCGAATATTATTCGATTTAAAAACCACAAAGATGAAACTATCGAAGCAGTTGAAGTTCGTACTGAAGACACTATTTACTTAGTAAAAATTAGCACGAAATTATCTGACAGACTTATCAATTTTGAAGAAGATGATGATATAGTTGTACCTCTAGATGCTATAAAAGGAATTGAACTTGAAGACGAAGATGCAACAGACGACGATGAGGAAGAAGTAGATATAACGAAAGATTCTGAAGATTCAATTGATAGCGCCGATGACGACGACGATGTTGATCCAGACGATATTGCCGACGATGAATCGGATGATGAAGATGAAGATTAAATAAATGATATTAAAAAGGAACTCAATTGAGTTCCTTTTTTTATTTTGATACAATTACAAATACCTTTCGGTAAATATTTTTTGATGGTGTTTTTGATGCCCAATGATTATAAAACCAATTGATCGAACAGAAACTTCATTATTGGAAGCAATTCCAATTTTAGTTAGCTGTTCCTGAGAAAAACTATTAAAAAGCGATAATGTTGCTTGACGAACAACGGCCAATTCAGTTAATAATCCTTGCAAATTTCTATCATTTCCATTTGAATTATCTACATAATCATTTTCATTAAAACCAGGCAATGGAGTTTTGTCGTTTCTTGAAATTCGTAATGCTCGGTAACTAAAAACACGTTCAGAATCAATCAAATGCTGGATAATTTCCTTAATAGACCACTTCCCTGCTTCATACCGATAATCAAATTTATCCATTGGAATATTTTGAACAAATTTGATAAATTCGTGTAAACAAATTTCCAATTCTTCAATTAATTCAACGTTTTCAAGTACTTGAATGTATGATTTATAAAAATCAGCATATTCATTTATTGGCAATTGATTTGATTTCATATTTGTATTTTAAGCTGAATTTCTACTTGCATTAGTATTTCCAAAAAGTGAAAGCATTACAATTTTTTCATATACTTTGATGAGCGATTCGTTTGTGTTTTTACTTTTATTTTTCTTCTGAATTTTTGAAAGTGCATATTCTTGTATCGTCAATAACGGTTTTATAGGAAGTGTATACATTTTGTTAGTAGATATTTATTTGTTGAAAAATTGTCAATAAAAAAAGCCCCAAGAAATCACTTGAGGCTTTATAAAATATAAACTTTTATAAACTACAAGTTTTTGAAAATTGTATGCATTAAACGTTTTTTATCATTCAAGCTTTCGTCAAGCGAAATCATAGTTTCTGTTCTATAAACTCCTTCTATATCATCAACCATGAAAATAACGTCCTTAGCGTGCTTAGTATCTTTTGCTCTAATTTTACAGAAAATATTGAATTTTCCTGTAGTTATATGGGCAACTGTTACGAAAGGAATTTCATTAATACGCTCCAAAACAAATTTTGTTTGTGAAGTATTGTTTAGGAACACACCAACATAAGCGATAAATGAATATCCTAATTTTTCATAATCTAACGTCAATGAAGACCCCATAATTATTCCTGCATCTTCCATTTTTTTTACTCTTACATGAACTGTGCCTGCAGAAATCAATAATTTCTTTGCAATATCTGTAAATGGAACTCTTGTATTATCAATCAACATATCTAAAATTTGATGATCGACTTCATCTAAACGGAACTTGCTCATAGGTAGATTTTTTTAATGTAATTTAATTTATCTCAGTTACTATTTAATTAATTTTCACAAAAACATAAAAAGGACTACAATTTAATCAATCCATTTATGATTTTAATGCTTTTTCCTATAGAAAAATCTGCTTTTTGACCTAATTTAGGAATATTACCTTCTAAATTTTCATACAAAGCTTCTTTCGCATCGTACTCAAAATGTCCAGTGAAACCTGTTAAATCCCCAATGTCAGTAATATACGCATTGAATAAAAGTTGATTATCAAATAATTCTTCTTTATATTGAATTGCAAAATTCGTAATAAATTTGATATTATCATAATGAATTTGGATATTTTTATAAATAAAATCATAAAAACAGATTTTATTATGAGAAATATTCATATAATCTTCAATTTTATTGCTAACTATATCGTTTTCGTAAATGTGTTTTAAACCCGAAATTAAAGCTATAAAAATATATTTTCGAGTTACTTCCCTGTTATAATCATCTTGAAAATGTCCAGCTTCAATTAAAACCGTCGGAACGTTTAAAGATTGAAAAGTATCACCAATGCAATTTATATTAAATGAATCATCAAAACGACCTACTTGGTTTGGAATAAACTCTTGTAAAACAACATTCATAGCAACAATTACTTCAATAGCTTTGGCTCTAACCTCGTTAATTTCTCTTGCTTCATTATAAGATGGAGCCAGAAAAGAAACTGTAGCTGGTTTTGGAATTTCGTCGCCAACACCAAAAATAGTTCTTTGATCGTGTAAATTATAACAATAATCTGGCTTGAAATTTTCAAATGCTTGCCTTAAAATGACACTTTCAGGTTGGGAAAGCGATTGAGAATCCCTATTCAAATCCACTTTATTGGCATTTTCTCTTGTATATAATAATGCGCCGTCAGGATTTACCATTGGCAATAAACAAAAAGTAAATTCATTTTGCAATTTATTACCCAATTCAGAATTGCTGTTCAACAAATTTAAAAAATCAAAAAGTGCTTTTGTTGTTGTACTCTCGTTTCCGTGCATTTGCGACCAAAGCAAAATTCGTTTTGAACCAGTTCCTAATTGGTATTTATAAATTGGCTTTCCAAGTACAGAATGTCCAATAATTTGAACCTGATTATTAGTATTAAATTTTACTAATATTGGTTCAATATCTTCCAATGTAATGTAACGTCCGAATAAATTCGTCTCTGTAAATTGACTGAATAATTTTTCGAAATTCATAGATTTAAATTTGATTTACAAAAGTAAACATCTTTATAATTACAATTGTAAACAACGAAAAAGAAAAGATTGTTTAATAATGTAAACGTTTTATCGTATTTGATTGTATCTTTCACTATCTCTATAATTAACAAATGTTACTTATTTATTATTTATATATCAAATTACACATAATCAGTATTTTAAACTAATTTACTTTAAGTTTAAAAATAGCAATTAATGTTAAATATTCACAATTTACATCTGTAAAATTGCCCGTTCACATCTTTTTATTTACATTTGTAAAATACAACTTCTAAAAGATAATTTACAATGGTAAACACCGACGATTTCATTAAAAGGCTTGAGTTACTATTGGATTATTACAGCTTAAATGCTTCTGCATTTGCCGATAAAATTGGTGTACAGCGTTCCAGTTTGTCTCATTTACTTTCAGGTAGAAACAAACCGAGTTTGGATTTTATACTGAAAATTTTAGATGTTTTCCCAGATGTAGATTTGTATTGGATTTTAAATGGCAAAGGAAATTTCCCGAAAAATTTAGACGAAAAGAGAACTGAAATTATCGCTGAAAAAACAATTTCTGCACCTACTCCAATTTCACAAAACCAAATTGCAGGGAATTTATTTAGCCCAACTGAAATTCCTGTCGTCAAAAATCCCATAGAAAATATAAAACCAATTTTAAATGAAAATATCACAATCTCGACAAGTTCAAACGAAATTGACAAAATTGTGATATTCTATAAAAACGGAACTTTTAAAGATTACAAACCTTCAGAATAATTATTTTACTTCAAAACTGTATTCGGGTACTTTTCCTTTTGTATCGATAAAATGACTTGTAAGAATTTTCATGTCATCCTCAATAGTACCAGTTGGATTAAATGGTTTTCCCAAACGGACTTCTTTTTTACCAAAATCAAAAGCTACAGGTATTATTGGGACATTTGCTTTCATTGCAATATAATAAAAACCTGTTTTTAACTCCGTTACTTTCTTGCGAGTGCCTTCAGGAGCAATTGCCAATCGAAATATTTGCTTGTTTTTAAAAACTTCTGCAATAGCATCCACTTTATTTAAACACCCTTTTCTATCCAAAGGCGCGCCGCCCATATATCGAAAATACCAGCCAAATGGAAATCCAAACAATTCTTTTTTACCCAGCCAATTCATCTCAACCCCCGTAATTCCACGCGTAAAAATCCCTAAATAAAAATCGTGCCAACTCGTATGTGGAACAACCATCAAAATGCATTTGGTGATTTTTTCGTCAATTTCGCCAACGATATTCCAGCCCATCAATCGAAAAAAAATCCATTTATAAATTTGTTTCTTCATTCTTAGTAATTTTGTGTAAAAGTAACATTAATCTCTTATTTTTGATAAAAAAAATAATGCTCAAAAAAATACTTAGTTTTTTGATTCCTATAAACATCTACAAGCGAAAATCTGCTGTAAGCAATTCTCTTGAAGTTACTTGGGCAAACGGCGAATTGGTATTGGATTCAAAAAATACTAACTATTCCTATGGCAGTTTACAGCGTATTTTGAGAAAAGGGCTGAAATCAATCGGTTTTGAAACCATTAATAAAATGAAATCAATTCTAGTTCTTGGTGTTGCAGGAGGAAGTGTAATTAAAACTTTGGTAAATGAAATACAGTTTAAAGGCAAAATTACAGGCGTTGAAATCGACCCCGAAATCATCGAAATTGCCAATACTTATTTTAAATTAAATAAAATTTCCAACTTAACTATTGTTATTGACGATGCCTTTGAATTTGTATTGAAAACCAATGAAACCAATGATTTAATAATCATCGACATTTTTCAAGATACCAATATGCCGAATTTCCTCTTTGAAAAATTCTTTATTGACAGAGTTGGCACACTCCTAAAACCGGGTGGATATATCCTTTTCAATACGATGTTAACGAAGCAAAGTGACAATGCGAGAAATCAAAAGTACATCAATGAATTTGCCACTTCAAAATTCAAAACTAAAACCATTCCAAGAGTTGAGCAACACAATGAATTAATTATTATTGAGAAAAGATAATAGATAATAGATTAAATCCAAAATCCAAAATATAAAAAACAAGAAAATGACTGCTCTGTTAGCCCCGATTGAGGCGGTATCCTCGCAGCGAAGCAAAGAGATATAGCCGAAAGCGGGAATTGCAATTGCAAAAATGCAGGAACAATTCGCTCCTACTTATTTTTGACTAAGTTAATCTTTCTAAGGTTTCCAATACGTAACTGTGCATGACTTCGCGGTAATCCAAATGGGTGACGATTCGTAGTTTTCCGTGTCCCATTGAGCTCATAGAAATTCCTTTTTGTTTCAGTTTTTCCATCAACAAATTTTCATCTACGGAAGGTTGTACGGAGAATATCAAAATATTAGTTTCTACAGGTTCAACTTTGGCAACCCAAGGTAGTTTTTGAAGCACGTTTCCTATTTCTTTTGCACGTCGATGGTCTTCAGATAAGCGTTCGATATTGTTGTCTAAAGCATACAATCCCGCTGCTGCTAAATAGCCAACTTGTCGCATTCCGCCACCAAGTATCTTTCTGATTCTTAACGCTCTGTGTATGGTAGCTTTATCGGATAATAGAAGTGAGCCAATTGGTGCGCCCAACCCTTTTGATAAGCAAACAGAAATGGTGTGAAAAACTGTTCCATAGTCTTTCGGATTGTCATTGGTGGCAACCAAAGCATTCCAAATACGCGCACCATCTAAGTGAAATTTCAAGTTGTTGGCATCGCAAACTTGGCGTATTTTTCTGAATTCTTCAAAGTCATAACAGGCTCCTCCCCCTTTGTTGGTGGTGTTTTCAACACATACCAAACTCGTTAGCGGACTGTGATAAAACTCAGGATTGTTTATTGCTCCAACGACTTGCTCGGCAGTAATCATTCCACGATTTCCATCTAACAAACAGCAAGAAACGCCGCTGTTAAAGGAAGCTCCGCCTCCTTCATAATTGTAAACGTGCGCCCATTTATCGGCAATTAATTGTTCGCCTGGTTGCGTGTGCAGTTTAATTGCCGTTTGATTTGCCATTGTCCCTGAAGGAAAAAAAAGGGCTGCTTCCATTCCGAAAAATTCGGCAACTTTAGCTTCTAATTCAATGACTGTTGGATCTTGTTTGTAAACATCATCACCAACTTCTGCTTGAAACATAAAACGTAACATTTCCTGAGTAGGTTTTGTAACGGTATCGCTAACTAAATTAATTTCCATATTGATTTTATATTTGAGATACAG
>CANINJ010000046.1 GCA_947468985.1 Bacteroidota bacterium | reverse complement strand
GTGGCCGAAAGGACATGTTTGCTAAACATGCGTATGGGTAACTGTACCAAGGGTTCGAATCCCTTACTCTCCGCTTTTTAATGTTTTTTACGGGGTGTAGCGTAGCTCGGTTATCGCGTCACGCAAGGCGTGAAGGCCGCACTTAAGAATTATTAAAAAAATATTGAGATTATTTAAAGATATTAATTATCTTTTTACGGGGTGTAGCGTAGCTCGGTTATCGCGCCTGCTTTGGGAGCAGGAGGCCGCAGGTTCGAATCCTGCCACCCCGACTTTTTTTATTGAGCAATGGAGGCATAGCTCAGCTGGATAGAGCACCTGCCTTCTAAGCAGGCGGTCGAAGGTTCGAATCCTTCTGCCTTCACGTCGAACCAAAAACCTTTAGAGAAATCTAGAGGTTTTTTTGTGGCATTTTTTCAACTAAATTTTCCAAAACTCTAATACTTGGTTTGAATTTTTTTAATAGTGAAGGCCTTGTAGGTTTTTTGTTTACAAGAACTAGTTCCTCATGAAGCGCGGTTGACATATGTTCATTAGAACTCTTAAAATAATATATTGTAAAATTGCTTACTGTTTAAAAGTAAACTTCTTGCGAATAGGAACTTGTAAGTTTCATAAAAGCAATTAGTAGGAGGGAAAGTTTTCTTATTTTGATTTTAATAAATTAGTGGAATAGGAATAATTTTTAGCAGTTAGTTTAACAAAATATTCTCCCTGGGCGAAAGAAAGGTTGTCTATCTTTAATATGTTGTCAATAGATACTTTTACTTTGTAATAAACTAGCTTTCCCGTTACGTCAAATAATGAGATTTTAATTGGTCCAGCAATTGGAGATGAAAATTGGAAATTAACACTATCAATAAAAGGGTTTGGATAGGTGGTTGTCGTAACGGAAATAACTGGTGGAATTACAATTTTCATTTTATCACTTTGTTGAAAACCTTGTCCTGCAATTAAATTAGAATCGCTATAATTTCCAATTGCACTTTGTTGACCAATTGTTTGTCTTACAACAATACCGTTAGAAGTCCGTGAAGTTGTTCCTTGTGAAGAAAGCATTTGGTGGTGCAAATTCTGCCCAAAAAAGTTAGACGTAAATATTAATAGTAGTAGGTGGAATTGTTTCATTAGGTTTTCCTTATAAAGGAGCAAAAGTAATGTTTTTTGATTCAACTTTAATATTTTGTTAATAATTCGAAATAATTTACGACATTTTTTCAACTAAATCAACTAGAAATTCTAAGATTTGGTTTGAAAATAAATCAATAGCTTTAATTGTATGGGACAAGTCTATTTTTTAGATTTCCTACATTTTCGCCGCGTAAATCCTTGTTAAAACTGGTTATTTTCAATAATATTAGATTGAATTCTGTGGTTCGAACTTTTTTATTTTCAAAGCGGAATTTTTTCGGATATATTGGGTTTATTAAATTGATTTTCAATATTTTAAACCTTACTATATTAATAAATTTTTTTAATCAAGTGGTCCTAATTTTAGAAGTATTATAGTTTGTAACCTTCCTTTACTTTAAATCGGAAAATTGTTTTATGTAAGTTGAAGGAGGAACTCCTTTCCTGGATTTAAATGCATCTATAAATTTCGATCTCGATAGGAACCCAACATTTAAAGAGATTCCCTCTACGGTTATACTATTCCCTTTTCCATCTTGAATCATTTCGCAGGCATGTTCAATTCTTATATCATTTTTCCATTTACTAAAAGTAATGGAAAGCTCAGTTTTAAAATAATTTGATAAAATCCTTTCAGATATTTTATATCCAATGCCATTTTTGTCAAATTAAAATCATTTTTGATATAGGGTAATTCAAGCAAATATTGATTCAATTGAATTTTTATATTTGTATTTAATTCATTTGAGCTACTCTTTTGCAATTGTATGTTTAGATTTTTTGCTAAAGACGCATTGGGATACGAAATAGAATCAAATAGTATTTTCGGGAACAAAAAAAGAATTGTATTTTGAACAAAAAAAGCACTTCCCAAAAATCTTAAATAATTTTTATTGTTAAAAATAGTTCCAAAATCATTTAAAACCCAACCTGCAAAGGAGTCTAAGAAACAATAAGTTGAAATAATTAATTGAAGCGAAATTAAAGAATATATCCATTTTTTTAAAACACTATGATTTATTGGTAATGCACCAAAATCTGTTTGTCTTCTTCTGGAATCTAGTTTAAAGTAAATCAAACTTACAATACAATAAAAAAACAAATGCAAAGGACGGAGAAACAACATCTGTTTTAAAGAAAAAAAAGATATACTATAATCATAATCATGTGTAACTGATTGTATATGATGTGCTATTTCAATTTTCTTTGAAAATGGTAAAGTTATATAAGGTAAGCTAAATAGTATTACAAAAACGACAGGCAGTAGGTGCAACAAATCTATAGCGATAAACTTTTTATTATCGGCAACAGCATACTTAATATAAAAAAATAGCAGTGGTCCAATAACAAAAGATAGTGGCAAAAAATTAATGAAAAATATACCCTCAAAAAAAGGATTATTGCTAAAATGCAATCCAAAATAGACAATTACAATCAGGTTACTACATAGAAAAAAAAGTGCTAAATATAAATTAGATTTATTAAAAGACTTCCTATAATAAAAAAGTATAAGACAAGTAAATATTCCCAAAAAAGGCGAAAGTATTTCCATAATTCATTTTATAATAGGCAATAGCTTGACAAATATAGTTTTTTAAACCTCCCTTTATTTTTTTTGAAAGAATTTCAGAAATTATAAATGTTCCTAAATGCAAAAACGGAACAGATTAACCAAGTAATTAGTGCTATTTAAAAAAAATGTTCAACTATTTTTGTTTCGAACAAAATGACTGAAACAAATTAAACTTTACAAAAGGTTTGCGGGATCAAAATTAAGTTTAATAACAAAAAATAATTTATTATAATATAAATTCTAATTCACAACTGATTTTATAATTACAACTCGATATCGAGATAACAGCAATAAACAATAAACAACAAACAATTAACAATTAACCAAATTAAAACAAAATGAAAAAAAACCTTGCCCTTTTAGCCTTATCAGGCTTATTATTATTTTCCTGTAAAAAAGAAGATGTCAAAACTACCGAAAAAGTAGTTACACCAAATGAAATTCCCGCAAATTCTAATGGTTATAATGTTTCTAAATCTACAAACATTGATTTAATTAAAAAATGCGCTGCCGCATGGGTAAACGGCGATTTCGAAGAGTATGAAAAGTGCTATGCAACAAACGCCATTATTCATGATAATAAAATAGGAAGTACTGTTTCTGAAAATGTAGCTGCAAATAAAGAATTTCAGAAAAAGAATATTAAGCCAACAGTTGAGTATAATGTCATTTGGGAAGCAATAAATTTTAAAGCAGATGAAAAGGGAATCAAAAATTTTGTGCTTTCTGCTCAGACCGTAACTTGGAAGAAAGATTCTAAAACTTCAAAAGTTATATCGTTTCAAATAGTTGCTGTTAAAGATGGTAAAATTACTGAAGAGTGGAATATTTATGATTCAGTTCCGTTTACAGAATTCATTAAAAACTAATTTAATAAATAAAATGAAAAAACTATTGGAATTTTATTACTATTGGCTTCATGTCTAACTTTCGGTCAAAATTAGACTCTTAATTGAAACAAAAAAAGCCTGTCTTCTATTTCTAGAAGACAGGCTTTTATACTTGTTAGTTCATTGGTAATTAAACCAAAATTACACTATGAGTTGTGTACTACTAATTCTATATTTAATTCGCCTGAAAAGTAACCCACGATGGATTCGCTGCGATTGAAATATAATTTCCATAAAATAAAACACTTCCTGAAAGGGGAGTAGTTGCAGTCAAATCACTGCTGCTTGCTACCGTAAAAGCGCTTTCGGTTGCACTATCTACAAAAGCAGAAGAAGAATTTAATACAGCAAAAACTGCTGTACTGTTTGTAGTTACTACCCAGTAAGATGGCCCTGCAGGTATCGTAATTGGTGTTGCCATAGTACTAAAATTAAGCTGAGAAGAGCTACTAGTCAAATTAGTTGTTACTGAGCCTTTAAGTGTTCCTGATCCTGGCACGCCACTGTATAATGACAAAGTTACAACTCCTGCTGTAGGAGCAGGGCTTGAAATTATAGTAATATTAAAGCTAGAGTTAAAAGTCCAATTGCCTGTAGACGTGAAAGTCTGTCCAATACCTGAATTTGCCCCTACTGTTAATCCATTACCACTACCACTATTACTCATATTCCCATTCAATGTTGATATACCATACCCTTGAAACTTGTTCAAAGTCGTGTTATAAATCATGGTACCAAGACTTGGAGAAACAAGTGCCGTTCTTTCAGTAGTTGTCAATTTAGCTAATGCTAACCCTTTTGAATTAGTAATAGAACCCGCGTTTAAAGCATAAGGAACGCTCAATAATTGGCTTGTACCAGTAATAGAGTAACTTGTTCCTCCTGCAGGATCTGTTTCGGTTTTAATGAAATAAGGTCCTACTGACCAATCTATAGCTGCAAAAGTTCCAGTTGTTGCTGTACCAGCTCCTATGGCTAAACTTACTAAACCATTTGCATCAGTAGTTGGGGTTTGTGTTTCTACATAAACAGCAGTTCCTGTAGATGTAGTTTGCAAGATGCTAATTTGCATTCCTACTTGTGTACTAGCAACAAGTGCATTGCTACTGTTACGGATAATGGCTTGATAGCTCATAGATTGAGGTGCTTGAGCAAACACATTGGCAGTCAATAAAACTGCAGCTAAAAGAGTAAAGATTTTTTTCATGGGATTCTAGTTTTTAATAATTTTAAAAGTTTTCAATTCGGCATTATTTTTATTTACTCGAAGGACATAAACTCCTATTGGTAAATATTGCATTTCAATTTGAGTTTGGGTTTGGCTTACTAGCGCATTTGCAATAGCTCTTCCGTTAAGGTCATAAAGCGCATAACTTAAACCCGTTGGTTCTATATTATTTAGATCCAATACAATTTTGTCTGTAGTAGGGTTTGGATACGTTTGTACCGATAGCGTTAATGCTGTTAATTCCGGATTGCTCAATGAAGTTATTTCATAAGCTTGTTGAATACCTTGTGCCACCGAACCTGTTGAACCGGTGTTTGTAGTATAAACAATTTGTCCTATCGAATAACTTGAGCTTCCTCCAGATCCAGTAGCAACTCCGCCAGAAGTTACATTGCTTTGTTGCGCTATTAAATTATTTACTAGCATAATCGTTAAAATGAACCCTAATGTTTTTAGTTTTTTTCTCGTCATTAAATTTGTTTTTAAATTAAAAAACAAAATTGCAACTTGCGTTTAAATTAAAAATTGATTTACACAATAACTTTGTCCTATTTTATAAATTAAAGGACAACATAAATCAAACGGAAAGAGCAGCTAAGAAAAAGAGTGGCTCTTTTTATTTTCTAAGTTTCCGAACTTCACACGCGCCCTTAATACACTTACAAGGTTACTAGTCCAACATACAGTTTCGTTCCGTAACCCCTTCTTTTTTTTACATAAAACCCAAACCCCAAAATACGGTTATTCACGTATTTGACCACTTATGCGCAAATATGCCCATCTATTACCTGGCTTTTTTTATATCTATTTAATAGATTTAATTTTGCACTATAAAATAGATATAATTGAATACTATAAAATCGAATAGTGCCCTAATTGTCTTTCTGCTGTATTCAGTAGGGGCTTTTTCGTGGAATACCGATACTGCAATTTGTAGTGATTCTATTATTAAATGCCAAACTCAAGAACAAGTTAATACCAAAGGTTTTGTGGTTTTCAACAAAGCCAATTTTTCTGTAGTAAAAGCTACTTTTATTGTCAAAGGAATGCAAATTGTTGCCGTTCTGGAACCTAATAAAGAAACTGCTGAAATAATACCACTTAAAAACACCAATTCTATTTGCCGCAAACCTACAAAAGTAGATACCAACACCTACGCTAAATATGCTAAAAGCAAAGTAATAACGCCAACGGTTGCCAAACACCAAACCAATCTAAGAAGTTTGCAAGTTGAAAACACAGGTTTTGTTAAGCTTTTTGATTCCTATAACGACAAGATTAGTTTGAATTTTAAAACAGAACAGTTCAAAAAAATCATTTCTGAGAAAAACAACACTTTAACTCTTGCTATATTATTTTCTATAAACAAGGGAAAAATATTTGAATTAAAATGTAGTAAAAGTAACAATCCTTTTGTTACGGCAACTTTCTTTTATGGAAGCAGCGCCTTTGCTAACAGACCTCCACCAGTAGCAGCGTGTTAATTTTAAGTATAAGAAACTACAATTAGGTTCCCTACTTCTTTAAAATAACAGTTTAAAAAGCAATACAATTTACAAAATATACTAAAGCTGAAGTACAAGCAGCTCCTCTTTGTACAAACCAAATAAATTAAAATGAAAAAAATATTTTTAACAATGGCTTTAGCAGTGGGATTAATGGCTACAGCGCAAGTGAAAATCGGTAATGATCCAACAAATATTAATGCTGCTTCTTTATTAGAATTAGAAAATTCTTCTGGAACGAAACAAGGACTTTTGTTACCACGTGTTGCATTAGTTAGTACTTTAACTCCTACTTTAGATGGTGGTTTAAATGTTGAAGGTATGACTGTTTATAACACAGCCACTGCTGGTGATGTAACTCCAGGGTTATACACAAATGATGGAAGTAAATGGGTAAAAGTTGGTGGAAGTTCGTTTGTTAGCGCAACTTTAACAAAAGATAGTTCATATACAGTTCTAGCTACTGCAGATGTAACTCCAAATAATATAACTACTATAACTTTTTCAGGAGCGCCTTCTGCGTTAGCACTTACAAACTTACCATCAGGTAACATTGGGAAGATATTGAATATTTTCAATATTGGTTCAACACCTTTTACAGTTAATTTTAACCGTGGTGGTGATGGTGCAGCAGCTAGTAATAGTATTGCAGCTACAAGAGGAACATCATTTATTTGGGATGGATCAGGTTGGTCAAGATCTACTTATTAATTAATTAACTATATTATTTTATTACTATGAAAAAAATTATTTCAATAATCGTTATTATCCTAAGTGTTTCATCTGCGAATGGACAAATTCTAACTAATAGTGTTCCTGCGAATGCTATCAATAACTCTAATGCCTTTTTAGATGCTAGTACAAATTACAGTTCATTTTTTGGCGAGAACAATAACAAACACAAAGGGTTAGTCTTTCCTGATGTTAACTTAGCTACTTTTCAATTTGAAAATATAATCGCAGATGGGATTACTTTTCCTTCTTATTATGACGGAATGGTTGTTTACAACACGGCAACAGGTAATACACTAACCACAGGAATTCGTCCATCAACTACAACAGCGGTAACTCCAGGTTTCTATTATTTTTCAAACCCAAATGGGGCAACAAATAGTAATGTTACAGATGGAATATGGACGCCATTAGGAAACGGTAGTGTAAAAAACTACACAACAACTCCAATTAAAACTTCAACTTCAATTGACGGTGCACAAGTTTGGGCTGTTAAAGGTAGTTTTACTTTACCTATTGATAATGCAACAGCTGTTGTTAGTATTCCAAAACCAGCTGGTATTTCTGGTTATTTTAAAATGACAACCTACCAAGGTGGTAAAACGTTTAGAAGTGAAATTTCTTCTTTAGCAATCGATCCAAGTTCATTAGTAACTACTGTTAGTGTAGTAACTGGAAATGGTTTATTCTCTGAGGTTTATCCTGCAGGAGATTATACATATACATTAGAATATTTTAAATAATCTATTGTTGTTTTTTTTGTTAGATAGAAAGCTGTTCTTAATTGAACAGCTTTTTTGATTTTAAATCAAAAATAAATTATGAGTTATGAATTTGTGGAATTATCGTTTTCCCATTCGACTTTAAGACCTTCGACTTTCGATCTATTTTAATATTTTCCGCTCAACAACTCACCGCCAATAGCTGATTTGGCTTCGATTCCGAGTTTTTTCATCATTTCATACGTGGTACAAACCGCTGCCGAAGTAACTGGAATTCCGATTTCTTTTTGGATTAAGTCAATTGCTTCTAAAGAGGGCATTTGCACACATGCAGAAGCTACTAAAACATCAACACCTTCTAAGTTCAAGCGTTTGTAGATTTCTAATAAATTCATTGGGTCTTGTGCTGCAACTTCCAAATTATCAGGAATTTCTAATGCAATAGAATCGACCACTTCAAAACCTTGATGTTCAATATAATCTACCACCATATCGGTTAACGGACGCATATAAGGTGTAATTATTGCTACTTTTTTGGCTCCCAAAACTTTCAATCCATTAATCAAGGCGCCAGCAGAAGTTACAATTGGAGTAGGGAAGTCGTTGGCGATAGTTTCTTGGTGCAAATTCACTTCAGAAACACAATGGTAGCCACGACCCATACTCATAATTGCTACCAAACAAGCATAACCCATTACGTCAACGTGTGCATCTGAAAGTTCTTGCGCGCATTTCAAACTCATCGCATCCATTGCTTCGAGTTCTTCCTTGGTTACCTTTTTCATTCGCATTCTACTGCTATGAAACGTAAAACGCTCTGGCAAAATCGTTTCACGAGATCGAAAAATGGCTGGTATTTCGGTTTCCATCGTCACATTGGAAGAGGGAACTATTTGTCCTATTCTGTATTTTTTCATAATGTCATTGCGAGGCACGAAGCACTCTCTTTTTATTAAGTATTATTGGTAATTCCCCCTTCGGGGGTTAGAGGGCAATCTCTTTTACCGTATTTCTAATCGTTCCAATTCCTTCAACAGTACATTCTACAACGTCTCCATCACGCAACCATTCTTGAGGATTTCTTCCAGCACCAACTCCAGAAGGCGTTCCTGTGGCAATAATATCTCCAGGTTCTAAAGTGAAAACCGTACTCAAATCATTAATCAAATCATTGATATTGAATAATAGAAATTGGGTGTTAGAGTTTTGTTTTTCAACACCATTTACTGTCAAAGATAAATTCAGATTGTGTGGATTTTCGATTTCGTCTTTTGTAACTAAATAAGGCCCCATTGGCGCAAAAGTATCCTGACCTTTAGAAACAATCCATTGTCCTTCACGTCGGCAATCACGCGCCGAAATATCATTAATAACGGTGTAGCCAAAAACATAATCCATAGCATTTTCTTTGGGAACATATTTCCCTTTTTTACCAATGATTACAGCCAATTCAACTTCCCAATCCAATTGTTCGGTTAGCTTGGTGTTTTTTATAATTTCAGTATTTGTTCCCGTAACCGTAGTTGGGGGTTTTGAAAAAATAATTGGCTTTTGAGGTAATTTCCCTGTTGTGTCTAATGTTCGTGCACTTTCCGCTACGTGTTCGGTGTAATTCAAGCCAATTCCAATGATGTTTTTTCTTGGTTTTTCGATAGGCGCAAGAATAGTGATTTCGTCAAATGAATAACTAATTTCTGCAAGTTCTGCTGGATTTGCATCTTCGACCAAAGAATTGATTTCGGCAATAACTTCAAATCCCATATCGATTAATTCCAACATATCATTTGGTAAAGGAAAATTGGCAATATCCCCAAAATCTTCCATATCAACCACTTGATTGTTGTGAAGAAATCCTAATCTCGATTCTGATGTTTGTGTTTTGTAGGTAAGTAATTTCATGTGTTTGAATTTAACCGCAAAAAGCGCAAAGATTTACGCAAAGTTCGCAAAGGTCATTAGTTATTTATATTTTTTTATTGCTATTTAATTTCTTGAAATCCACCATTTTCTTCTAATTCTTTCTCTTGAAATAATCCTAACGCTTCCATAACTGGTAAATCATTAAAAGAAAAAAGACACGCATCTTCGGTTTTAGAAAGATTTACATGTTCGTGCCAAGCCCAAGAAGGTACGCAGAAAATATCTCTTTCTTTCCATTCGAAACGTTTACCATTAATTATAGAATAGCCATGACCTTTTGCACATTGGTAAACGAATGATCCAGTATGTTTGTGCGCTTTTCCTTTGAAACCTGCTGGCAATAATTGCATTGACGCACCCATAGTTTGCATCACGTGACCACCAGTTAACGGATTGGAATAACGCATCAATATTCCATCAAAAGGGTTGCTATTATTGATTTTTTGTGATTCTAATAGCGCTGGGTAAACCAATTTCCAAGAATATTTGAATAAGGGTGAATAGGGTTTGTCCCAAATGGCATCTGCGGGAATTAATCCTGAACAACCATACGTAATTGGTGAATAATTGACTGGGGTTTTTAGCTCCTGCTTTCCGTCATAAACAGCATAATCATTGGCTTCCAAAGCATTTACTAAAGGAATATCCAAACCATCTTGCCAAATACACGTTTTTCCATTTGCGTCAACGCCATGCTCGTGCCAAGTAGAATTGGGTGTAATCACGAAATCATTGACTTCAAACGT
>CANINJ010000045.1 GCA_947468985.1 Bacteroidota bacterium | reverse complement strand
CGATATTCCTTCTTTAGAAATCGCTTTCGCAAATGTCGATTCGGTATATCATTGCGCTGCTTTGATTTCATTTGACCCAAAGGACGAAGCACTTCTCCGAAAAACCAACATTGAAGGAACAGCAAATATTGTAAATTTTTCCATTGCAAATGGCGTCAAAAAACTATGTTTTGTAAGTTCGATTGCCGCTTTGGGCGATTTGAAAGAACACGAAATTAGGATTTCCGAAGCAACCGATTGGAATCCTGAAAAGCCACACAGCGATTACGCAATTTCAAAATATGGTGCCGAAATGGAAATTTGGCGTGGGCAACAAGAAGGCTTGAAAGTTGCCGTTTTAAATCCTGGAATTATTCTTGGGCCTGGTTTTTGGAACAAAGGAAGTGGCGCACTTTTTTCGGCTGTTGCCAATGGGTTGCCGTTTTATACCAAAGGATTTACTGGGTTTGTAGCCGTTTCAGATGTTGTAGCTTTATTGATTTTGGCAATGAATAAAATGGAAGTTGATGAAAATAATAACGGGCAACGCTTTGTAATTATTCAAGACAACTATTCCTATGAAACCGTTTTGAACGCCATTGCAGAAGCATTGAAGGTTAAAAAACCCAAATTTTATGCATCAAAATGGATTACAGAAATTGCTTGGCGATTGAATTGGATTACTTCAGAACTGTTTAATCAAAAAAGAAAAATTTCAAAAGATTCGGCGCGTTCAAGTCATTCCACCAGTTTGTATTCTAATGAAAAAGTGAAAAGTATTTTTGGATTTCAATTTAGGAATACCAAAGAATACATCAACGAAATTGTGGCTTTGCAATCAAAATTAGAAAAAACTATTTCAACTTAAGTTCGTCTGGCGCTCGTTTTGAAGTTTTATCTTTTTCAAAACCCTCAATTTTTTCTTCCATTCTTTTGTTGACTTTGTCAAAAATCTCTTTGTATTTTTTTATGTCTGAAGCATAGAATTTATCGCTATTGGCAAACTGAAGACTGTCAATTTTATACTTTTTATAAATGTACGTATTTGGATTAATTTTATTTGCTTCCAAAATAACCGCTTTTTGAGATTTCATAGCTTCTAAAACGGAAATATCATAAATAATATCAACCATAACCTCTTCATCTATCAAATTATCAGGTTTTGAAACAGCAGGTTTTTGACAACTTATTAGAATTGCAAAAAGTAAAAATAAAGTGGCTAATTTTTTCATAATTGAAATATATAACTATTTAACGGTCAAACAATAATCTTTTTCCACAACGAATATCTTTCACAATAAAGTTTTGATAAACCAATTGTCCGTTTACAAATGTATGGGTTATTCTTGATCTAAAGGTAAAATCTTCAAATGGTGACCATCCACATTTTGCAAAAATATTGTCTTTTTTCACGCTCCAAGGCAATCCAGAATTTACAATTGCCAAATCGGCATAATATCCTACTTTTATAAATCCTCGTTTTTCAATTTTGAAGATTTTCGCAGGATTATGAGCCATTTTCTCAACGATTTTTTCAACCGAAATTTTTCCTTGCAAATGAGCTTCAAACATTGCTACGACTGCGTGTTGCACTAAGGGTCCGCCAGAAGGCGCTTTCAAATAGGTTTGTTGTTTTTCTTCTAAAGTATGCGGCGCGTGATCGGTTGCAATGACATCAATTCGGTCGTCAAGCAACGCTTCCCAAAGCACTTTTCTGTCATTTTCTGTTTTCACGGCGGGATTCCATTTTATGAAATTCCCTTTCGTATCGTAATCTTCATTGGTAAACCACAAATGATGAATGCAAACCTCAGCAGTGATTTTCTTCTGTTCCAACGGGATTTTATTCGTAAATAAATCCATTTCTTTAGCCGTTGAAAGATGGAAAATATGCAATCTTGCTCCTGTTTTTTTGGCTAAAGCAACTGCTTTTGAAGAAGAAATATAACAGGCTTCCTCACTTCGAATCAAGTGATGAAATTTTATAGGAATGTCCTCGCCATATTCTGCTTTGTATTTTTCTAAATTGTTTTTAATGGTAGTTTCATCTTCGCAATGCACCGCAATTAACATTGACGTACTCGAAAATATTTTTTCTAAAACTGCCTCGTTATCAACCAGCATATTCCCCGTTGACGAACCTAAAAATATTTTAATTCCAGCAACATTTTTGGGATTTGTTTTTAAAACTTCTGCCAAATTATCATTGGTAGCACCCATCATAAAAGAATAATTGGCAAAAGATTTTTCTGCTGCAATTTTATATTTTTCTTCTAAAATTTCTTGAGTTACGGCATTTGGAACCGTATTGGGTTGCTCTATGTAGGAAGTTATTCCGCCCGCAACAGCTGCCCGAGATTCCGATTCGATGTCGCCTTTATGAGTCAGTCCAGGTTCTCTGAAATGCACTTGATCGTCAATTGCGCCAGGAATTAAGTAATTTCCTTCAGCATCAATTATTTTACAATCAGAAGATTTTGCACTTATACTTTCCGCAATTTCAACAATAAATTCGTTTTCTATTAATACGTCGCCGACAAAAATTGTTCCTTCATTTACAATTTTTGCGTTTTTGATTAAAATCCTATTCATCTGTTCTCTTGATTATAATCTATTAAAAAACTTACTTATTCTAAGTGATATTACTCCAAAAACGGCCTCTTTAATGATAGAATTACTCATTTTTGATTCGCCTTTAGTTCGGTCTGTAAAAATAATTGGAACTTCTACAATTTTGAATTTTTTGCAATAGGCTCTATATTTCATTTCAATTTGAAAAGCATACCCAATAAATTTAATTTTATCCAAATTTATAGTTTCCAACACCTTTCTTTTATAACACATAAATCCAGCGGTGGCATCGTGAATTTTCATTCCTGTGATTTTCTTCACATAATACGATGCAAAATACGACATCAAAACCCGACTTAATGGCCAGTTCACAACATTTACGCCAGTTACATATCTTGAACCAATTGCAATATCGCCGCCACCAAAATGACAAGCTTCATATAATTTTTCTAAATCGGCTGGATTATGAGAAAAATCGGCGTCCATTTCAAATATATAATCATACTCTTTTGCTAAAGCCCATTTGAAACCAAACACATACGCAGTCCCTAATCCCGCTTTCTTTTCTCTTTTTTCTAAAAATAATTGACTGCCAAATTCCTTTTGAAGTTCAATTACTTTATCGGCCGTTTTGTCTGGAGAATTATCATCAACAACAAGAATGTGAAATGGCTTATGCAATGAAAATACTGCTCTAACGATGCTTTCAATGTTTTCAATTTCGTTATAGGTAGGGATTATAACAATGCTATTATTCATAATTATTGTGTGAATTTCTATGCAAAAATAAACTTTTTATGTTTTATGATTCATAATAATTGTATAATAAATGAAACCGTTGAAAAATTTAGTAATTTTGCACCGATATGATTGGAAATGTACTTCATCCTCGAATAGTTGAAAATAAAGATTGGGCAACCGCTTTATTTATTTTCGCATTTGTATTAATCGCAATAGCTAAATCGATGTTTGAAAACCGATTTAACGAGTTCTCAAGGCTTATTATTTCTGATAAATACATAAAAATTTATCGTGATTCCAGTCAAATGTCGAGTTGGTTTACGGTTTCATTATTTGTGGTTCAGTTGATTTCCCTATCATTTTTTATTCAATTTGTACTACATACATTTGGAATTGTTTCAAAAACGGATTGGCTAATTTATATTCGGATTTTCACTTTCCTTACTTTTTATATTTTATCCAAGTATTTAATAGAATTAATAATCGCAACTGCATTTGATATTGAAGAATTTGTAGAGCAATTTAACTTACAAAAAGTTAGTTACAGAACTTATATTGGGGTTTTCTTACTTCCTATAAACTGTTTTTTGTTTTATTATGATAGCGTTTCTAAAGGATTATTGCTCGTTTTTATTACTCTCGTACTTTTAATTAACTTGTTTACGTACTTAATTTCATTAAAAAATTATCAAAATATACTATTGGGTAAGATGTTTTATTTTATTTTGTATCTTTGCGCACTTGAAATAGCACCTTACTATTTTATGTATTATTGGTTTACAAAAAATTAGCATATTAGAAAATGTCAAATATGAAAGTGAAAACAATTTTGGTGTCACAACCTGAGCCTAAAGTGGAGAATTCTCCTTACTTTGAGTTGCAACAAAAACATAAAGTAAAAATTGATTTCAGACCTTTTATTCACGTCGAAGGAGTTAATGCGAAAGAAATTAGACTTCAAAAAATTGACTTAAATAACTACACCGCAATCATTTTAACAAGTAAAAACGCAGTAGATCATTTCTTTAGAGTTTCTGACGAAATGCGTTACAAAGTACCCGAAGGATTGAAATATTTTTGTCAGTCTGAAGCTGTGGCTTTCTATTTGCAAAAATACGTTGTGTACAGAAAACGTAAAATCTATGTTGGACAAAAAGATTTTGTTGATTTGACTTCTTTACTAAAGAAATACAAAGACGAAAAATTTCTATTGCCAGCTTCAGATCAATTGAATGCAGAAGCACCAATTATCTTGAATAATTTAAAAGTGGATTGGACTCAAGCTATTTTTTATAAAACAGTAATGAGTGATTTGTCTGATTTGGCAGATGTATATTACGATATTTTAGCGTTTTTTAGTCCAACAGGAATCAAATCATTATTCAAGAATTTTCCTGATTTTCAACAAAAAGAAACTCGAATTGCAGTATTTGGAAGTACTACTCAAAAAGAAGCTTTAGAGCACGGTTTACGTGTTGATATTATGGCTCCCACTCCTGAATCTCCATCTATGACAATGGCTTTAGACAAATATATTACTAAAGCAAACAAAGAAGTTAAAGAGAAATAAAATTCAATATATACATTTAACAAAGCTTCCCGTTTATTCTGGAAGCTTTTTTATTTGGGCGTTCCCTCGTTTAGAACGATTTGAGTAACGAGGCAATCTATGCTAAACCTCGGTCGGGCATTCCGCTTCAAGTCCTCGCCAAGTTCCGCTGCGCTGCACTTGTCTGTGGGCTTTACACTACAGTCCCTCACGCAAAATCAGAGAATTTGAAGCATTTGATAAGTTTGGTATGTAAAAAAATCTTTCTAAAATTCTTCTACTAAAGTGGAATCACTTGGAATGGAATCTTGCACTTTGAACTTCAAAAAAGTACGGGCATTTCCAGAAATTGACATAGGAATATTCTGCCCAATTGTGTCGTCAGCCATAATGAGACCGCGACGTAACATCAAATTACTGATGAATTGTTGCTTTTTATTTTCTAATGCTTTCAAAAATCCATCAGGGTTAAATTCGTACATGAATTTTTTGGGTTTTGGAACAATTGACGCCAAGAACAGACATTCTTTTAGGGTTAAAGTAGCAGGGGTTTTATTGAAATAGAAGTTTGCTGCTTCACCAATTCCATAAATATTTGGCCCCCATTCTATAACATTAAAATAGACTTCGAGCATGCGTTCTTTGCTTGAAATGTGATTGTTTTCTAAAATATAAACCAATAAAATCTCTTCTAATTTTCGGGATAGTGTTTTTTCACGGGTCAGAAAAACGTTTTTTACTAATTGCATGCTTATGGTACTTGCGCCACGAGAGAATTTTTTGGTGCGAATATTTTTCAATATCGATTGCTTGAACGCATCATTTATAAAGCCACGATGGGAAAAAAAAGAGGGGTCTTCGGAAGTTAAAACACACTTTTGTAAATAGGGTGAAATCTGATTTAGCGGCGTGAAATTTGGGTTGGAACTTCCCACAATAATTGGGCGTTGCAAGACACCTTTGTCAATGGCACGATAGGTAAATTCCGAATTTAATTTGGATAAATTTGCCTCGCCATATTTGATAATTTTCAGATTTTCTTTGGTTAATTTGCTTTCAAAAACCAATTGGTTGGGTTTGTTTTTTACGTATTTATAATCCAGTTTATAATCGAAATTACCTTCGGTTTCCATGCCTTCAAAATGGGAAAATAATCCTTGTGGCAAGGAAGTGATAAATTGCTGTGCTTTCATCTTTGGAATGGCAATGCGAAGTTTATAAATCGTGTCTTCTTCGGTATTGTACTCCGCAAAAGGATGGATTTTGACGTTGTTCATTTGAATTGTTGAACTACTATCAATTGCCATAAAACGTTCGCCAAACAATAAATGATAATCAAAACGAGCTTGTTTTACAACGACATTTTTTGTAGCAATTTTAGGATGATTTACCGTTAAATTCACAATAGAAGTAAAACCGTCAATATGCAATTCGCCACTTTCCATTTCAATTTTTTCTACGTTCAAATGAATGCTGTCAAAGCTGGAAAACAACCCAAAGCGCTCGTCCAAGTAAGGCACTTTTATTTTGGAATTGTCAGCGTTAAAGAACTTTAAATCGGCGGTTTTATCTCTTGGATTGGCAATTCCTTTTATGTTCCAAATTTGCGAAAAAGTATTTGTTTTAACGTTGATTGAAGTCGCTAAAACTTCTTCCTTCAATTGCAATTGACTCATGTCAAAAGTCACTTTTCGTCCCATATCGTCCATCCGAAAAGACAAATTTTCAAGACGAATTTCTGTTGGCACTAAATTCAATATTTTTGAAAGCAAACGATAGGCAGTTTTTGCATAATTACGATTTTCGGAAGTGGAATTATCGTCTTTATTATGTTTTAAAAAAGCATCAAAATTGCGCCCTTTTTTATTTTTAACCAATTGTACAAATCCATTATTCATTTCCAATCCTTCCAATTGCACCGTTCCAATAATCAGTTTAAAAAGATTGATTTTGGTTTTGATATTCGCTACCGATAAAAGAGTGTCTGCTTGGCTGGGAACGAGATTTATATTTTGTAATTCTATTCCTGAAATTCCATCAAATTGTGCTTTTCCAATGGTTAGTTTGGTGGTATAATCTGTCGCTAATTTGCTTTCAATTTTTGTGATTGCTTTTTGCAAAAGTACTTCTCGAAAAACAAAAAGCAGCACAAAACTTAGCGCAATAAATCCGACAAAGAATTTTAGAAAAAGTAGGGCTTTTTGTTTTTTTGTTCGCATTGGATTATCCGAATAATTCGCTTACAATATCTTCAATTTTCGCCACCATTCTGATGTTAATGAACGTATTTTTCATTGCAATTTTATTGTATTTAGATACAAATATAGTTGAGAATCCTAATTTTTCGGCTTCTTGAATGCGTTGCTCAATTCGGTTTACAGGGCGTATTTCCCCCGAAAGCCCAACTTCACCAGCAAAACAAAAATCTTTTCCAATGGCGATATCTTCATTTGAGGATAAAATAGCGGCAACAACTGCCAAATCTATTGCGGGATCATCAACTGAAAGTCCGCCAGTAACGTTCAGGAAAACGTCTTTGGAACCCAAATGAAATCCTGCTCTTTTTTCAAGAACTGCCAAAATCATGTTCAACCTTTTGGCGTTATAACCTGTTGTGCTTCGTTGTGGCGTTCCATAAACAGCACTACTTACAAGCGCTTGAATTTCAATCATCAAGGGGCGCATTCCTTCCAAAGTGGAAGCAATTGCGGTTCCAGAAAGCGTGGCATCATTATGAGAAATCAAAATTTCTGAAGGATTTGCAACTTCGCGCAACCCTGTTCCTTGCATTTCATAAATTCCGATTTCCGCAGTAGAACCAAACCTGTTTTTTAAAGAACGTAAAATTCGATACACGTGATTTCTGTCGCCTTCAAATTGCAAAACAGTATCTACCATGTGCTCCAAAATTTTTGGACCTGCAATATTTCCATCTTTAGTAATGTGTCCAATTAAAATCACGGGGACATTGGTTTCTTTGGCAAATTTTATAAGTTCGGCAGTTGTTTCTCGGATTTGAGAAATACTTCCTGCCGCAGATTCAATATAATCGGTGTGTAACGTTTGTATAGAATCTATAATTACGATTTCAGGCTGAATTTCCTCAATTTGACGAAATATATTTTGCGTTTTTGTTTCTGTTAATATGTAACAATTATCACCGTTGGGCGTGATTCTTTCGGCACGCATTTTTATTTGTTTCTGACTTTCTTCACCAGAAACGTATAAGGTTTTATAAGGTAATTTCAATGAAATTTGAAGCAATAAAGTACTTTTCCCAATTCCAGGTTCACCGCCTAAAAGGATTAAAGAACCAGGTACAATTCCGCCCCCAAGCACTCGATTTAGTTCGCCGTCACAAGTATCCATTCGGATTTCAAGCGTGGAATCAATTTCTTTAATTTTTAAAGGTTTTGAAACTTTTTTAACTTCTGAAGTTGTTGGTTTCCAAGAAACTTTTTCTTCCTTTTGGATAATTTCTTCTACAATGGTATTCCATTCCTTGCAGGCATTGCATTGCCCCTGCCATTTAGAATATTGCGTGCCACAACTTTGACAAAAAAACGAGGTTTTTACTTTAGCCATATTATGGTTTTTTTTCTTCTTGAATTGGTTCTGCAGGTGGTTCTTGAGTTGGAGTTTCTGTTTTAATTTCTTTACCGTTTTTAGTAAACCCTTTCTTTAAATCACTCACTTTATCAAGCATCATGTCTTTTGTCAAATCCCCAATTTCATCTTTCTGATAGGCGGTTTGATAATATTTTAATGCCTTTCTGTTGTCTCCATTTTTTTCAAACATCAAACCCAATTCATAATCGGCAAGCATGCTTTTGGGATAATTTTTCTGTGCTAAATTTGACAATGCATCCAACTCATTATAGGCTTTATTCTTGAGAATTGCAGCTTCAATTGCTTTGAAATCATTGATACGAATAGTCATTTTTATTGCAAATGATTTTTCGATTATTTCGTATTTATTTTCAAGATATTTTACATACCCAGAAGGAAGAATTGCAATTTTTTCGTTGAATTCTGAAACTGAAATAGGTTGATACACTCCAAAAAATTGATACAATGCATCTGGGATTGCATGCAAAACAAGTGAATAATGAGAGGCTCCTTTAAAAGTATCAAAAAGGTAATTTAGGTTTGGTTTTTTAATGGTTGCGGCGGCGCTATCCAATTGTGTAATCCTCTCTTTAGTAGTCTTTAAATCGCCATCAGCAATTGCATGATAATAGAAAATCTGTTGGTTTAATGCTGACAATCGTTGTGGGATTATTTCTTCCATTCGTGTTGGTAATTCTGGACTTAGCGAAATATAAGCATTGAATATTGGTTGGTCTTTGTATAAATAAAAATTTAAAAACCCAGCAGTAACATCGTGTCCAGCAATTATTTTAAACGGCGCAATTCGATAAGTTTTTTCAATATAGGGAAGTAATTCTTGACCGATGAATTCAAAGAAACGTTCTCCTTTTCCTTCTGGCAAACCGGTTTCTGGGTCAAAATTACAATCAGAATAGCGTTCGTCTTTTTTGTTTTGTGTAATCCCAACTATAATAACTTCAGGTAAATCATCCCAATAGGCGCCATAATTTAGAGCGCCTTGAAAAGGATCTAAAAGGTAATCACCATCTAATAAAACAAGGATAGGATATTTCTTAGTTTTATTTTTTGCGTATGATTCTGGCAAGGAGACTGTAAATTCTCGATCTTCTTTAAGTTTTTGAGAGACAATAGTATCTGTTGTTTTTTGGGAATAGGATTGAAAAGAAATAAAAAGAAGTAAGGATAAAATTAATTTTCTCATGATTTACTTAGGGTTTTCGATGTTTTTATAGTCCTTCAAAAGGTGTAGCAATATAATAATTTATTTGCTTCTATTCAATATCGGTAAAAGTAAAAATGATATGGCACCCAAAAAAACTAATAATAGCATTTGGGAAGTCCAAATAATCCATCCAAAAGCATTTCCAGCCGTTTCAGATATACTATAAAAAAGGAGGATTTTAGCAATAAGAAATGGATACGATCCAAATCCACTGTTAGTGAAGGCAATCGCAATACTTCCAACAACAAATGAAGTCAATACCGCTCCTAAAGTGAGTGTATTCGTCTCGGGAATTACAAAAATCCCGATGTAAAACATAAAAATATAGGAAAACCAAATGAAAAGGGTATGTCCTAAATAGGACCATTTTCTTTTCATATGAACGATGCTTAAAAGTCCTTCTTTTAGTCCAGAAACTTTTAATTTTAGCTGGATAATGAATTTTGATTTGGAATAGCAATAAATCAAGATAAAAGCAATAAAAAAAACGAATCCAATAACTAAAAGCAAAATTATTTTTTGAAGTGGTAACTTGTCTAGAATAAACGTTTTTACAATATCAAATTGAACAAAAAAAGCAACAATAATAAATCCTAAAAGAATAATCATATCAATAATTCTCTCTGCAATTATGGACCCGAAGCCTTTATCAAAAGGAACATTATTGTATTTTTTTAGCACCAATGCTCTTGAAATTTCACCAGATCTAGGGACTGTTAAATTCATTAAATACCCAATGGAAACGGCCATAAAATTATTAGCAAACGTAGTTTTATAACCCATTTGATCTAATACATATTTCCAACGATACGCGCGCGAAGCACTGCCTAAAAAAGCAATGAAAACGGCAAAATAAATATAGTTGTAATTGGCATTTATAAAATGACTTTTTATTTCTAAAATTTCTTCTGCTGAGAATTTATTATAGGAATAAATGATTAGAAATACCCCCAGAAAAAGCGGGAGTAAAATGGACAACCATTTGCTAATTTGCCTTTTCAAAATTAGGTTAAAGAATTGTCGTTTTCATTCGGAAAAACCAAGGAAGGTTTGAACGATTTGGCTTCTTCAAAATCTAATATTCCATAGGAAATAATAATGATGATATCGCCTTTTTGAACCTTTCGAGCTGCTGGACCATTTAGTGTGATTTCGCCGCT
>CANINJ010000044.1 GCA_947468985.1 Bacteroidota bacterium | reverse complement strand
GCCCATTTTGTTTCCGATTCAATGCCCGATGCGAGCACCAAACTTTCCCATAAACGGTTGGTTAAATCAAATGGCGACTTCTTGGAAACGGCTTTTTTTGCGTGTTCTAATTTTAATTCTTTGAGGGTTTTTTCGACATTTTCGGCATCTAAATCGTTCAGCCAATTCACAAAAATGGTAAATTGGTAGTTTTTGTCGTGCAAAATTCGTGCTCCCCAAGCCGATAATTTTAGAATTGCAGGTCCCGACATTCCCCAATGTGTGATTAATAATGGGCCCGAAGTTTCGAGTTTTGTGTCTTTAACTTTCACAGAAACTTGCGCTGCAACACCTGGTAATTCTTTTATTCGAGTGTCTTTAATATTGAATGTGAATAAGGAAGGAACGGGCGAAACGATAGCGTGGCCAAAGGTTTGAAGCATTTCCCAGATTTTTGGATTGCTGCCTGTTGCCAAAATTAATTTCTCGGTAATGTAGGTTTCCGATTGCGTTTCGACTTTCCAAAGTGCATCTTTTTTGAAAATAGATTGTACGCTTTGATTCGTTAAAACGGAAATTCCCAATTTTTTTGTGGCGTCTTGAAAACAGTCAATTATGGTTTGCGAAGAATTTGAAACGGGAAACATTCGTCCGTCGGCTTCAATTTTGAGTTCGACTCCGTGTTTTTCAAACCATTCGACGGTGTCGCCAGAGCAAAATTGATGAAACGGCCCTCGTAATTCTTTTTCGCCACGAGGATAAAATTTGACTAATTCGTTGGGTTCAAAACAGGCGTGGGTCACGTTGCATCGGCCTCCGCCAGAAATTCGCACTTTATTGAGTACTTCGGTTCCTCGTTCTAAAATGGCAACTTTCAGCTTGGGATTTTTCTCAACAATATTGATTGCCGTGAAAAATCCTGCGGCACCTCCACCAACAATAATTAGGTCGTAATTCTGATTCATATTTTAATTTTTCAAAGTGCTTGACTTTGATAAAGTGCAAAGGTAGCTAATACCGCCTGTTATTTCAAATTAGTCCAATAAAAATGGACTTAAATGAAATATACCGCTGCATTATACCAGAACGTTTGGATTAATTATTATGATAATTGGTATAAAATAAAAAAAGCACAAACCGAACTGATTTGTGCTTTTTTAGGCATTTTGAAATGCTTATTCGGCAATTAAAATTTTATATTCCCAAGGCTTGAAAGTTAGTTTTTGATTTTTTGAAAAACTCACTTTTTCGCTTGTCATATAATTGGTGTAATTTCCATCAAATGCTACTGAAAATGCCGTTGTGTCTTTTGATAAATTACCAAGATAAATTACTTTTTTAGCTCCTTTTGCTCTTTTAAATGCTACTATTTTTGCATCATCAGAAGTTGAAATCCGAGTGTAGGAAGCTGGATTTTTACCGCCACTTAAAGCACTATTTTCATTTTTAAGTTTACCTAATTTTACGCGCCATTCCCATTGTTTTCCTTTTGTTTTTGGAATAGAATCTTTTTCAAAGAATTTCAAACTTTTATCCAATCCATATTCGTCACCGCTATAAACCAAAGGCATTCCTGGCGTTAAATAGGACAAAGCAGTCATCGCTTCTTCGGCATTTCCTAAACGACTTTTCATAGTTCCGTTCCAAGAATTTTCGTCGTGATTGTCAACAAAATTCATCAAAATATCATTGGCTTCATATTTTTTAGAATTATCTTTTATGTTTTTATCCCAGTCTGCAACGGTATTTTCGCCTTTCACAATTCTGTTCATAATATGATGCGCTTCCCAACCGTAACACATATCAAATAAATTCGATTTCAATAATTCAGGTTGCCAAGCTTCGGCAAGCATAAAAATGTTTTTCACTTTGCGCAATTTTGGAATTGCCTCTTGCCAAAAATCTGTTGGAACATTACTAGCCACATCACAACGGAAGCCATCAATGTTTTCGTTTTTTATCCAATGCAACATATCGCCAGTCATAGCTGCACGCAATCCTTTGTTATCATAATTCAAATCGGCAACATCGGTCCAGCCCCAAGATTTTCCGTTTTCAGGATTAATCGGGTCAATTATTTCTCCTTTTTCATTTTGTGTATAATATTCTGGATGTTGTTTTATCCAAATATGATCCCAACCAGTGTGATTTGGAACCCAATCTAAAATTACATAAATGCCGTTTTCGTGAGCTGTTTTCACCATATTTCTGAAATCTTCAATGGTTCCAAATTCGGGATTTACTTTTTTAAAATCAGAAACGGCGTAATAACTTCCCAGATATTTTGACTGTTCTTCCTTAGGCATTTCACTTGCAAATTTGCTGTTATCGCCACCAGTAGCTTTTCTTTTGGTTTCTGAAATTGGAAAAATTGGCATTACCCAAAGGATTTTAATTCCCAATTCTTTAAGTTGTGGAATGTCTTTTGTGAAAGCGTTAAATGTTCCTTCAGGGGAATATTGACGAATGTTGACTTCATAAATCACTGAATTTTCTTCCATTTCTGGTTGAAAAGCTGCAATTTGCGCTGTTGAAGCTGAATTTTCTGGACTTTCTTTTTTGCAACTAATTAATGTCGAAAGTAGTAATGCTGATAAAAGTAATTTTTTCATCTTTTAATTTTTTTAGTTTTATTAGTCGAAGCGTTGCTTCGTTTTTTTTTGCCACAGATTCCACAGATTTTCACAGATTTTCTATTGTGTAATTTGGATGAATATCTATTTCTAAACCCTGAAAAAGTATGTTATTTTCCAAACATAAATTCTATGGGAATATGTATTCTTTTTTGCCACGATGCTTCCGAATGATTTTCTCCCTCAAATTTCAAATTTTTAGAATTCGTTGAATCGTAACCTTTTTCTTTTAAAATTTCATCAACTCGATATTCATATTTTAAATAATCGGCATCCAAAGTTTCAGTTCCGTAATCAAAATAGAGTTTATGATTTTTTGGATTTGGTAATTTTTCCTTCATATAAGAAAAAAAACTTTCAGGAATTGGATTGTTTTCAAATTCCCGAAAACCAATCCAATGCGTTGATAAACAAGCGGCTTTTCCGAACACTTTTGGATATTCACAAATGGCATACATCGAAATTAATCCGCCCATACTTGAGCCCATTATTGCAGTGTGATTTGCATCGGTGTAAACTGAAAAATTCGCGTCAACAAATGGTTTTAATTCTTCGACAATAAATTTCAAATAGTTGTCAGAATTAACTGCTTCAAAAGTGAAAGTATAACCTAGTTTTTTCGCTTTTTCTAAAATTAAATCGTGCTGTTCTTGCGTTAAATTTTCTAATGGTTTTTTCGGAAATAAATCGGTATGACGTATGGTTGGAATATTCCAAATGGCAACAACAATCACATTTTCAATTATATTTTCAACTGATAATTTAGTAATTACGTCGTCAATCCTCCATTCTTGCTTGTTCCAAGTGGTTGTTGCGTCAAAAAGCATTTGTCCATCGTGCATATAAATTACACTGTGTTTTTTGCTTTTTGAATAATCTGATGGCAACCAAATATCAACCGTTCTTGGCGAAATAAATTTTGTTGGAAAACTGTCGATTCTATTTATTATTCCTTGAAATTTTTCTGAATCAATGAGTTGTTTCATCTCCATTTTGCTTTGCGCAAATGATAGTAAAGTCATAAATAAAAATGGAATTAGAAACTTTTGCATATTATTTCAATTCTAAAATCAAAGCTGATTTTCCTTCGATTTCAATTTCAGTATTTAGGTCAACTATTTTGCCAGACAACACTTCTTTCCCAGATTTGTAAGTCTGAATATTTTCTTTAAATCGATTCGTTTTTAAAATTTGTTTTTCAGAATTGTTGTTGATTACAACCATTACTGTTTCTTTTTCATTGTATCTAAAATAGACATAAACATTATTTTCAGGAATATAATGTGTTGTTTTTCCCAAATGAATTACGTCTTTGGATTTTCTCCAAGTGAATAATTTAGATGAAAAATCAAAGAATTTTTGTTGTTCCGCCGTTCTTCCTTGTTTTGAAAAAGCGTTATTAGAATCGCCTTTCCAACCTCCAGGAAAATCTTTTCTAATGTCGGCATCACCTTTTCCTTTATCGCCATTCATCCCAATTTCCGAACCATAATACAACTGTGGAATCCCCCTGATTGTTGCAATTAAAGTCATTGCCATTTGGTATTTTTTGAAATCATTTTTATAAATTTCATTAAAACGTCCTGTGTCGTGATTTTCTACAAAAACCAATAAATTATCCGGATTTGGATAAAGAAAATCATTAGTAAAATTGTCGTAAACCTGAATCATACCTCTATCCCAAGATTGATTATCTTGATTGAAAACATTACCAATTGCATCGTGCAACGTAAAGTCCATTACACTTGGCAAATTGGAATTATAACTTTCGATAGCGCCAATTTTACTGTCTTTTTGCCAATAGGCCATTTGAGCTTGATTGTGCATCCAAACTTCCCCAACAATATTAAAATGTGGATATTCATCGGTGATAGCTTTGGTCCATTTTGAAATTCCTTCTTTTTCATTATACGAATACGTATCAACTCTAAAGCCATCTAAATCAGCATATTCAATCCACCAAATTGCATTTTGCGTCAAGTAATTTAACACCAAAGGGTTTGATTGATTTAAATCGGGCATTGAAGGAACAAACCAGCCGTCCATACAGTTTTTTGTGTCTATTTTGGAAGCATTTTTGTCAAATTGCGTCGTCATTCTGTAATTAGATTGCGAATAACCCGGAAATTGATGAATCCAATTATACGTTGGTAAATCGTTGTACATCCAATGTTTCCAACCCCAATGATTGGTAACATAATCCATAATATTTTTCATACCGCGTTGATGCAATTCAGCACTCAATCGCACATAATCTTCGTTGGTTCCATAACGTGGATCCATTTTATAAACATCCGATTGCCCGTAGCCGTGGTAGGAATAACCTTCGTCATTGTCTTCACAAAGCGGCGTTGGCCAAAGTGCTGTTGCGCCAAGTTCTTTGATGTAATCTAAGTTGTTGATAATTCCTTCAATATCTCCTCCGTGTCTTCCGCCAGGATTCGTGCGATTTGATTTTTCTGAAGTGCTTTTCGAACTGTCATTATCTGAATTTCCATTGGCAAAACGATCGGGCATAATAAGATAAATCACATCCGAAGAATCGTAACTTTTTCGATATTTTGAATTTTCTCTTCTTGCTTTTAGTGCATAATTTTGTGTAAATGATTTTTTGCCATTTTTAAATGTAAATACAAAATCTTGTGCCGCTACATTTTTAGTGTCGATGGTTACAAATAGATAATTTGGATTTTCTGTTTTTTGAATGGTTTTGATTACCAATCCACTTGAAACGGAAACTTCATTCTGGGCAATATTTTTCCCATAGAACATAATTTGAACCTCAGAAAGATTCATATCGCTCCACCAAAATGGCGGTTCAACACGGTCAATTTGTGCATTTGAAACGAAATTGAAAAGTATTAAAAGGGCTAAAATGTATTTTTTCATTTGGTTCAATTTGAATAAAAATTATTTATTTTCAATAATACTAATTGCATATCCACCGCCAGCAGCCGATAATTGAGATATTTTCGTAGTATTTGTTACCGTCATTTTACGAATAACATACGATTGTGGATTGGTCTTGTAATTAGCGTCTTTTCCATCAGCGTAAATAGTAGCGGTATATTTTTTTCCTTTATCTAAAAAGTCCAATTTAATGTTTGAATTTCTTGGATTTTCACCGTTTACATTTCCAATAAACCAATTATTTGTTCCTTTAGCTTTTCGAGCAACAGTAATATAATCTCCTGGTTCAGCTTCTAAATAAACACTGTTGTCCCAGTCAATGGCAACATCTTTAATGAATTGAAAAGCATCTGGAAATTGATTGTAATGTTCAATTAAATCGGCTGCCATTTGCAAAGGACTGTACATTGTAACATATAAAGCCAATTGATTTGCAAGTGTACTATTTACGTGTGAATTGTTGTTTGGACTGAATTTTTTCACATCCATTTCAAATATTCCAGGGGTATAATCCATTGGGCCTCCAATTAATCTTGTAAAGGGCAAAAGAGTAACGTGATTTGGTTTTGAACCTCCAAAAGCTTGAAATTCTGTGCCACGAGCCGCTTCGTTTCCTATCATATTAGGATATGTTCTGCAAATTCCCGTTGGACGAACTGCTTCATGAGCATTAACCATAATTTTATAATCAGCCGCTTTTTCAATTACATATTGATAATGATTGATGATGGATTGGCTATAATGATGTTCGCCAATTGGCAAAATATTTCCAACATAACCACTTTTAACAGCATCATATCCATTGTCTTTCATAAATTGAAACGCTTTATCAATGTGTCTTTCATAATTTCGAGTAGCGCCAGAAGTTTCGTGATGCATAATCATTTTTATCCCTTTCGATTTGGCATATTCGTGAATTCCTTTTACATCAAAATCTGGATATGGCGTTAAAAAATCAAAAACATAATCTTTTTCGTGTCCAAACCAATCTTCCCAACCTTCATTCCAACCTTCAACTAAAACGCCATCAAAACCATTTTTTGAAGCAAAATCAATATATTCTTTAACGTGTTTTGTGTTTGCACCGTGAGTTGCGTTTGGTTTCGCTTTAGAATAATCGGTTACTCCAAGTTGCACCGAAGGAAAATCATTGGTATATGACCAAGAGCTTTTTCCAGTAATCATTTCCCACCAAACTCCGACGTATTTCACTGGTTTTATCCAAGAAGTATCTTCAATTTTACAAGGTTCATTTAAATTCAAAGTCATTTTTGAAGCTAATATTTCACGCGCATCATCACTCGCTATAATTGTTCTCCAAGGCGAATTACTTGGTGCTTGAATATGACCTTTATCGCCTTTTGCATCAGGTGTTAACCACGATTCGAAAATCATATTTTTATCGTCTAAATTCAAATTCATACACGAATAATCAATTAAAGCCGCTTCGTGTAAATTGATGTACAAACCATCATCGGTTTTCATCATCAAAGCAGTTTGAACTCCAGTGTCAGAAAACCAAGTTTGTGATGCATTTTCAGATCTTGCTTTGCTTGACAAATTTCTAATTTCAGATAATTTTGAAGTGGTGTAATCATATTCTTGCGTGTCATAATCGCCAGAAATCCAATAAGCGGTATGATTTCCAGCCATTGCAAATTGTGTTCTTTCTTCTTTGATTACAAAATAAACAAGATTTTTTTGTGCAGGAAACTCGTATCTAAATCCTAAACCTTCATCAAATAATCTAAAACGAATTACAATTATTCTGTCGGTAGATTTTTGATTTAGCGTCACCGCCAATTCATTATAATGATTTCGAATTTGAGCAATTTCACCCCAAACTGGTTTCCAATTTTCATCAAATGTTGCCGTTTTTGAATCGGAAACTAAGAAGTCATTTAACAAAGATTTTTTGTCGTTTTTAAGTTCAAGACCTAACTTGCTTTGCTTTATTACTTCTTTATTTTTGTATGAAAGTTTATACGTTGGCGTTCCATCGTTTAGCAATGAAAAGTTCATAATAAAATTTCCATTTGGTGATTTTAATTCTTGTGCATCAACAAAATTTACAGCCAAAAGAAAGGCGAAAAGTAGTACGATATTTTTTTTCATTTTATGTTTTTATTTAACAGTTACTAAACTATTTGGTGCTACAATTACTTCTTTTCCATTTACAAAAACCGAAATACTATGATTTCCTTCCAAAGAAAAATTAGTTACATTTTGATTGACTTCAACTTTAAGTATTTGGTTTCTGAAATTTATTTTAAAAGAATAACCGTCCCATTCTTTTGGGATTTTTGGTGCAAAATGCAACGCATCATTTTTGACACGCATTCCGCCAAAACCTTCTACAATACTCATCCAAGTTCCCGCCATTGACGTAATGTGACAGCCTTCTTCCACTTCTTTATTGTAATCGTCTAAATCCAAACGAGACGTTCTCAAATAGAAAGTATATGCCATATCCATTTTGTCTAGAACCGCTGCTTGAATAGAATGTACGCAAGGCGAAAGCGAACTTTCGTGGACGGTAAAAGCTTCATAAAACTCGAAATTTCGTTTTAATTCTTCTTTAGAAAAATGTTCTTCAAAGAAATAGAAACATTGCAAAACATCGGCTTGTTTGATATATGGCGAGCGCAAAATTCTATCCCAAGACCATTTTTGATTAATCGGTCTTTGGCTTTTATCTAAATCGGCAACTTTCACTAATTCCTTATCTAAGAATCCATCTTGTTGAAGGTAAATGTCTAAATCTTTGGAAAAAGGGAAATACATATTTGAAGATACTTTTTTCCAAGATTGCAATTCTGAATCTGAGATTTTCACTTTTTCAGAAATTCTTTTGTAATCTGATGGATATTCTAGGGCTACTTTTTGAATTTGTTCGTAGGTATAATCCAAACACCATTTTGCAATATAATTGGTATAAAAATTATTGTTTACGTTATTTTCATATTCATTTGGACCTGTAACTCCAAGAATTACATATTGATTTAAATTGGATGAAAATGTAGCTCTTTGATGCCAAAAACGGGCAATTCCAATTAGAACTTCTAATCCTTTTTCGGGAATATAAGAGTAATCACCAGTGAATCGATAATAATTGAAAATTGCAAAGGCAATGGCTCCATTTCTATGAATTTCTTCAAATGTAATTTCCCATTCATTATGACATTCTTCGCCATTCATTGTAACCATTGGATACAAAGCAGCACCGTTTGTAAAGCCTAATTTTGCTGCGTTTTCGATTGCTTTATCCAATTGATTGTAGCGATATGTCAATAAATTTCGAGCTACTTTTTGATCTTTTGTCGCCATATAAAATGGAATACAATAGGCTTCGGTGTCCCAATAAGTAGAACCGCCATATTTTTCGCCAGTGAATCCTTTTGGACCAATATTCAATCGAGAATCTTTCCCTAAATAGGTTTGGTTCAATTGAAAAATATTAAAACGAATACCTTGTTGCGCTTTGATATCGCCATCAATAGTAATATCTGACATTTCCCATATTTTCGCCCAAGCTTGAATTTGATTTTCTAACAATTGGTTAAATCCTAATTCTAATGCTTTTCCGATTACATTTTCAGCTGCAATTTGAGTGTTTTCGTGGTTTAAAGAAACCGTGTAACCCCCAATTTTCTGGATTGTTATTTTTTCGCCTTGAGCGGCATTTACAAAATAGTCAAATTGAATTTTTTCTGAATTTGAAGTGCAATCGTTAGGATAAGAATTTTGATTTTTATCATTTATGAAAATAGAATTTTGCATAAATGTTGTTGCTACAAAATGTGTTTTA
The DNA here is from genome assembly GCA_947468985.1 of Bacteroidota bacterium. Taxonomy (GTDB): domain Bacteria; phylum Bacteroidota; class Bacteroidia; order Flavobacteriales; family Flavobacteriaceae; genus Flavobacterium. The sequence continues at coordinate 1,707 of CANINJ010000044.1, read as the reverse complement.
AAGGTTTGTGCAGTCACAAATGCCGCATTTCCAGAATTTTTTACGGCAAGAGGCTCCCAGAATTTTTCTTCCCAATTCGCATCTTCATTGGAAACTCCAGCATCAATATAAGGTTTAAATACGATTTTAGCATCATTATTTAAAGGTGTAATTTCATAATTAATAACGCCCAATTCATCTAAATCTAATGACAAAAAGCGACGGATATTTACGGAAATTTCCGTTCCATTTTGCAAGGTAGCTTCAAAAGAACGATGGTACCAACCTTCTTGCATATTCAATTCTCGGCGAAAGTTTTTAACCGTTTTGCAAGTATTTAAATCGAGTTGTTCCTCGTTGATTTCAATGTCAATTCCAATCCAATTTGGTGCGTTTAATACTTTGGCAAAATATTCAGGATAGCCATTTTTCCACCAGCCCACTTTGGTTTTGTCAGGATAATAAATTCCTGCAATATAACTTCCTTGAAATGTTTCTCCCGTATAATTTTCTTCAAAATTAGCGCGTTGTCCCATAGCACCATTCCCAATACTGAAAAGGCTTTCGGATGATTTCACACTTTCTTTGTCAAATCCTTCTTCTATAATTGACCAACTATTTGGCTTTATATAATCTTGGTTCATTCTTTTTATATTTAAAGATTGAAAAATTAAAAATTTGAAGTTTCTATTTCTATATTTTTTAATTATTCAATCATTGAATCTTTTAATTAATTAACTTCTCGATAAAGTCTTTATCTATATGAGTAAAATCTTCAAAAATGAAATCGGCTTCAAAGAGAATTTTATTTTCCCCAATTCCGATACTTGTCATTTTTGCAGTATTTGCAGCTTGAATTCCTGCAACAGAATCTTCAAATACAATTGAATTTTCATTACTTATTCCTAATAGTTTTGCGGCTTGCAAAAATACTTCGGGATCTGGTTTTGCATTTGAAACATCATTTCCATCAACAATTGCATCAAAATAATGAAGGATTCCTGTTTTTTCTAAAATCGGTCTTGCGTTTTTACTGGCAGAACCTAAAGCAATTTTTTGGTTATTCTCTTTTAAATATTTTAATATTGGAAGAATTCCTGGCAACAATTCACTTTCATCCATATCAACTAAATAGGACAAATAGTTTTCGTTTTTTTGAAGCAACCATTTGTTTTTGTCTTCTTGAGAAGCGGTTACTTTTCCTAATTCTAATATCAATTCTAGGGAACGTACGCGGCTAACTCCCTTTAATTGTTCATTATGTTCTAATGTAAATTCGATTCCAAGTGCTGTTGCAATTTTTTGCCAAGCGATAAAATGATATTTTGCTGTGTCAACAATTACACCATCAAGGTCGAAGATAAATGCTTTTTTATTCATTTTATGTATTAATCTGTAATGGCGTTTTTATCCGTTATTAATAGCGTACTAATTCCTCCAAGTAGCAAAGAAATTCCTGCCAATGTCATGGAATGAATAGTGTCATTTCCAATTAATTTGTAAAGAAAATTGATTCCTCCTAAGGCAGCAATTATTTGTGGAATAACGATGAACATGTTGAATAAACCCATCATTGTTCCCATTTTCTTTGGATCTACAGAACTCGAAAGCATCGCATAAGGCATTGATAAAATACTTCCCCACGAAATTCCGATTAAAATAAAGGAATAAAGTAATGTTTCTGGGGTTGCATAAAACATCATAATAAATCCAATTCCACCTAAAATT
>CANINJ010000043.1 GCA_947468985.1 Bacteroidota bacterium | reverse complement strand
TTACTTAATTGCAATCATAGAAATTTCTACATTTACATTTCTTGGTAATTTTGCAACCTGAACAGTTTCTCTTGCGGGAGCGGTTTTTTCATCAAAATAACTTCCGTAAATAATATTTATTTTTGCAAAATCATTCATATCTGAAATGAAAATACTGCTTTTCACAACATCTGCAAAAGTCATATTTGCAGCTTCAAGAACCGCTTTCATATTTTCCATTACTTGTGTAGTTTCTATTTCAATTGTACCCAAAACTAATTCCATAGTTGCTGGATTTAAAGCGATTTGCCCAGAAGTGTAAAGTGTATTGTCAACTAAAACCGCTTGATTGTAAGGTCCAATTGGAGTAGGAGCTTTATCAGTATGAATTATTGTTTTCATATTTATTTATCGTAATTGTTTGTCCGCAGTAGTTCTTTTCTCCCATTTAATATCACTCAACACACTGGATTTAATTCCAATAAAGAAGCCCCAGAAGGCGTTATCTCCAAAAGGTTGCCAGTTGAAATCCATTCTCCAGCTCAATAAATCGCGTTCAAATCGAAGTTGCGTATAAGTTACTCCGTGTTGCACAAAATCATATCCAGAGGAAGCCCCAATTTTCCATTTAGGAGTCAAATCTACATTTGCCGAAAGGCTCAACGTATTTCCAATAATCTTATTTTCTCTATTGGAATTGCTGTACGTTAATGAATACGCCATTGTTAAATCCCAAGGTAATTTAGATTTGAAAAATTCAGTAACTTTATCATCTTTCTTATCCTTATCATCAAACTGACTTTTTCTTCGGTCGCTGAAATCGGTATTGGTTCCATATAAATCATCTGGACGACCCCCATTTCGTTCCCCTTGATCGTTTTTCTTGTCTTTGTCATCACCATCTTTACTTGATAATGAATAATTTAAAGTCATATTAGAACTAGTCATTCTAAACAAACTTCCACCATTATTTATATTATAAGTATTGATTCTTCTTCCAGAATTGTCAATTGCATAAGGATCTAATGTAGTTCCAAAATTAACATTCATTTTGTTTTTAAAAAAAGTAGTTCCGCCACTAATTCTCAAAGGTGACCATCTTAACGAATCGGAAGTTGCGTTGTAATCGGTATGGAAATTCAAGTTGTTCAATAATATTATTTTCTTCGGCTCTGTCTTTGTAGAATCTCTATCTGTGACTTTAGCTTCAAAAGTATTGCTTAAATCGAAACTTACCACTTTTGAATTTCCAAGTCCAGGAGCGCCATAAATTCCTTTTTCAAAACGAGTATATTCCTTAATAATTGTTCCACTTCCATCGGAGGCATAGGTATCAAAATATTTTTCAAAGCTTGGTGTGTAACTGAATGAAGCCATCGGTCGCATCACGTGACGAATGGATTGAATGCGTTTTTTATCACCAAAATTAAACGTTCCATATATTGTAGTTCCTAAACTTGAACTAAAAGAATAGGTTCTAAAAGCATCAAAACCATTTACATCAGTATCAATAATTTTATTTGTTAGCACATCAAAACTCTTTTTATTTGTTTTTAAATACCAAACTTCATTATAATTTGCTGTTGCAGAAGCACTGAAATATTTGAATATTTTAAAATTTGTACTTAAAGGAATCGAATGTTGAAATCCTGATTGTGCCTCTTTAAACATTTTCGGTTTAAAGAAAAACTCATCCGTTGTTGCTATTCTATTATCCGCTTTTAAGGAATATTGCAAATTTATGTTTTTTAAAATTCCTTTCTTAATTCCTTCTTTTGGTGCAAATGGAAAGATACGATCTACGCTCACTTGAAGTGAAGGCAAAGTCATATTTATAGTTTTTGTTTGCGTATTTTGAGAATGTGTAGCACTCAATGACATATTTACCTGAGGTACAGAATTGAAAGTTTTAGAATACGAAATAGAAGAACTTAACGTATTATTCAACCTTGAATTATTATTTATTTGATTGATAGATTGCTGAAAATAAGTACTACTTCCTAAATTCACAGATGCTGAAAAACGAGAATTTGGATTCGATTTCTGATCTTTAGAATGCGACCATTGAATATTATAAATGTTACTTTTCGAATAATCCGGATAGCCTCTTTCGCTTGTAATTAAATTTTCAAACCTAATATTTACATTTCCACTAAACTTGTATCGCTTGGCATAACTCGATTCTCCTCGAAGCGCATAACTTCCGTTGGTGTAATAATCGCCTAAAAGCGCTAAATCATAATTATCGCTTAAAGCAAAATAATAACCACCATTTTGAAGGGAATATCCTCGCAATCTCGTGTCATTAAATGTAGGCATTATTATTCCCGATTGACTCGTTTCTGACATTGGAAAGAAGGCAAACGGCAGTGCAATTGGAGTTGGAACATTGGCAATAACCATATGTGTAAAACCAACCACAACTTTTTTTCCAGGTACAAATTTAACTTTACTTGTTTGGAAATAATATTCAGGATTGTCAACATCTTTTGAAGTTGTAAAACGAGCACGTTTCATAAAATAGACGGAATCATTTTCTCTTTTTGTGACTTCAGCCTTAATTCTAAAATCATTTTGCTCGGTTCTGGAATTCCAAACTAAAGCTTTTTTTGTTTTATAATTAAATCGAATGGAATCGGGTTCAATAACATTTGTACCTTGCTTGAAAATAGGTAATTGTGTATATTTTCCAGTGGAATCTTTTAAACGCCCTGCATAAATTTCGTTTTTTTCATAATCCATAACGATAATTCCAGCTTTCAATTCAATATCTTGATAGTATAACTCTGCTTTATCATACAAAGTCATCTGTTTTTTCTTTTGATTTATTTTTTCATAACCAACAGCTGTTCTTTTAATTTTGCCTTCAAGAAGTGCTTTTTTAGTTTTCAGAGTGTCTTTTTTAATCGTATCTGAAACTTTTACCAAATTTTTTACATTAACATTTAATGTTTCTGGTTCGTTTTTTGGAGTGATTTCAGTAGTTTTTTTCGGTAAATCTTGAGAATACGACTTAGTAGATCCTATTGTTAGGAAAAAAGCTAATAAAACGATATTAAATAAGTTTGTATGCAAAGGTTTAAATACTATTTTTGTAAAAATATGGCTTAGTTATTGAAGTTTCAAAACTACACATAATTTTCGGTCAAAAATAGTCAAATAATAAATTTATAACCCCAAGGTTCTAATAAAATTAACTTTATATATTTATGTACATAAAAAATAAAATTAAAGTCCTAACTATTATAGGAATAGTTGCAGTTTCAATTTCAGGCTTTAGCCAAAGTAAAAAATTCAAAATTACATTAGATGCAGGTCACGGAGCACACGATTTTGGTGCAGTTTATAAAGGTCACGTTGAAAAAAACATTGCGCTTGCAGTAGTTTTAAAAGTAGGAAAAATATTAGAAGAGCAACCTAATTTTGAGATTAATTATACTCGAAAAACAGATGTTTTTATTGGTTTAATAGAAAGAGCAAACATTGCAAATAGGGTAGATGCTAATATTTTTGTATCGATTCATTGTAATGCAAATAAAAATACAGTTGCTGATGGAACCGAAACATATGTAATGGGTATGTCAAAAAACGCTTCAAACCTTGCTGCTGCGAAAAAAGAGAATGAGGTAGTAACTTTAGAAAAGGATTACAAGCAAAAATATGAAGGTTATGATCCCAATTCTCCAGAAACATTAATTGGATTGACATTAATGCAAGAAGATATTTTAAATAACAGTATCTCTTTGGCAAGTAAAATTGAAGATTCTTTTTCAGGATTAGGAAAAAAAATTCGAGGTGGTGGTGTTAAACAAGCTCCGTTTATGGTACTTCATAAAGCATATATGGCGAGAGTTTTGATAGAAATGGGTTTCATTTCAAACCCTATAGAAGGAGGTAAATTGGATTCAGAAGAAGGGCAAAATGAAATTGCAACAGCCATTGCACAAGCCATAATTGATTATAAAAAAGAATATTTTGGTAGCGGTGTTCTTGAAAATGATGAAGACAGACCTTCTAAGAAAATAGTTGAAAAATTTTCTAAAGACACTTCAACTCCTGTTAAAAAGGAAATGAAAATTGTTGCAGAAGTAATTAAAAAAGAGTCTATTAAAGAGGTTAAAAAGGATACCAAAAAAGAAGTTGTTAAAGTTGTTGAAAAAGAGGTTCAAAATGAAACCGGTGTTGTTTTTAAAGTTCAAATTGCTGCAAGTAGTAAAAAAATGGATTTAGATCCAAGTAATTTTAAAGGTCTTAAAAACATTGATTCTGATTTTAACGGAACCATATATAAATATACTTTCGGACAAACATCCGATTATTCTGAAGCGAAGAAAAATTTATCGGATGCAAAATCAAAAGGATATGATTCTGCTTTTTTAATTGCGTTTAAAAACGGAAAAAAAATACCAGTTAAAGAAGCTACCAATTAATGCTACATTAACCAAAGTTTTATTTTAAATTTGTACAAAATATCTGAAATTGAAAATTACTAAAGAGATTAAAACTGGAATATTAGTTCTTTCGTCCATTGCATTATTTATTTGGGGTTATAGCTATTTAAAAGGAAGAGATTTATTAAATGAATACAAAATCATCTACGTCGAATATGATAATGTAGAAGGTTTGGCATCGAATGCACCCGTAACAATTAATGGTTTAATTGTTGGTAAAGTTTCAAATATTACATTACAAAATACAACTGGAAAATTACTTGTTGAACTTCAGGTTAAAAGTGGTTTTCCTTTTTCCAAATCAAGTATCGTTGCTATTTATGAGCCTGGTTTAATAGGTGGTAAACAAATTCAAATCATTCCAAATTTTGATGATAAAAATCTGGCTGTCAATGGCGATACTTTGAAAAGTGATGTTAAAAAAGGATTGACTGATCTTGTAGCAGAAAAATTAAGTCCATTGCAGGAAAAAGTGGAGAAAATGGTTGTGAATGCTGATTTATTACTTAAAAATTTGAATGATGTTTTGGATACAAAATCTAAGGAAAATTTAAAAAGTAGTATTTCTAATTTGAATGAAACATTAGCAGGATTTAATACTGCGGCTAAAAATGTAAATACTATTTTAGGGGATAATAAAGGAAAAATTGATGGAACATTATCTAATTTAAACAAAGTTTCTTCTGATTTTACTAAAATTTCAGATTCATTATCAAAAGCTAACTTTGGACAAATAGTTAAAAGTCTTGAGAAAACCCTTGTTAGTGTTGATAAATTGATGAGTGACTTTCAATCTGGCAAAGGAACTTTTGGGAAAATGATAAAAGACGAATCGTTGTATAATAATTTGGATAAAACTTCAAAAGAATTGGAGTTGTTACTTCAAGATGTGCGATTAAACCCAACGAGATATGTGAATGTTTCTCTTTTTGGAAAGAAAAACAAACCTTATACAACTCCGAAGGACACCATTTCAAATATTAAAAAATAATACTTTATGGGTTATTTAGACAATATCTTATTTGCAATTATCTTAATTTTAGGTTTTGGGTTTTTTACTTTGAATATTAGAAAAATTATCAGAAACATTAAGTTAGGAAAGGATATTAATCGTTCGGATAATCCTCTATTTCGATTGAAAAATATGGCAATGATTGCGCTTGGACAATCTAAAATGGTTAAAAGACCAATTGCGGGAGTACTTCATATAATTGTATATATTGGTTTTGTAATCATCAATATAGAGTTATTAGAAATTATAATTGACGGACTTTTTGGAACCCATCGCGTATTTTCATTCTTAGGAACATTTTATGATATTCTAATTGGTTCATTTGAAATATTAGCATTTTTAGTTTTGGTTGCGGTACTTATTTTTTATGCTCGTAGAAACTTTATTAAACTAAAAAGATTTATTCATTCTGATTTAAAAGGTTGGCCAAAAAGCGATGCAAATTATATCTTGTATTTTGAAATCGTGCTGATGTCTTTGTTTTTATTGATGAATGCAGCCGATTTACATTTGCAAAATATAACTGGAGGTTTCGGTCATTATTCTCAAGCGGGTTCTTTTCCAATATCACAATTTATTGCTCCAATTTTCAACGGATTGTCAGAATCGTTGGTAATGATGTTAGAAAGAGCCTTTTGGTGGATGCATATTATAGGTATATTAATATTTTTAAATTATTTATATTTCTCAAAACATTTGCACATTTTATTAGCATTTCCAAATACTTATTTTGCCAATTTAAATCCTCTGGGTCAGTTTGACAATTTAGAATCAGTTACCAAAGAAGTGAAATTGATGATGGATCCAAATGCAGATCCTTATGCAACAGCTCCAATTGATGAAAATGCAGTTCCTTCAAAATTTGGCGCAAGTGATGTTCAAGATTTGAATTGGGTGCAATTATTGAATGCCTATACTTGTACTGAATGCGGTCGATGTACTTCAGTTTGTCCTGCAAATCAAACAGGTAAAAAGCTATCCCCTCGAAAAATCATGATGGATACCAGAGACCGTTTAGTGGAAGTTGGTAAAAATATAGATGCAAATAAAGGGATTTTTATTCCAGATAACAAAACATTATTAAACGATTTCATAACTCCTGAAGAGCTTTGGGCGTGTACTTCTTGTAACGCTTGTGTTGAAGAATGTCCCGTAAATATTAGTCCATTATCAATTATTATGGATATGAGACGGTATTTAGTAATGGAGCAAAGTGCTGCCCCAATGCCTTTAAATGCTATGATGAGCAATATTGAAAATAATGGTGCGCCTTGGCAATACAACCAGCAAGATCGTTTGAATTGGAAAAACGAATAACAATAACTATATTAAAAATTCTCTTATAGGTGAGTTTAAGAGCGTTTTTTTTAAGAATTTTAAATGAATTAAAATACAAACACAATAAAAATGAACTCAGAAGATTTAGACAAGCAGTTAGTTGCAGCATCAGAAAACGGTCATACAATTAGCCCAATTTTACCAGAAGGGGTGAAAAATTATTTAATAGATATTGACGGTACAATTTGTGACGATATTCCAAACGAAGAACCAGAGAGAATGTTGACTGCAGAAGTTTATCCTGATGCTTTAATTACTTTAAATAAATGGTATGATGAAGGACATGTTATTTGCTTTTTTACTTCACGAACAGAAGAACACAGAGAATATACTGAAATTTGGTTGAAACAACACGGCTTCAAATACCACGGTATGGTAATGGGAAAACCGCGTGGAGGAAATTATCATTGGATTGATAATCACTTAGTTAAAGCGACTAGATACAGAGGTAAATTTACAGATTTAGTTGATAAAGAAGTTACAATTCAGGTTTTTGATGACGAACACCATGAATAAAAAGATAACGTATAGTTGTCACAAATTAAAATATATATAATATGTCAGAGAGTTTAGTGGTTCCAACAATGGCAGAAATGTTAGCACAAGGAAAACAACCAGAAGTTTTATTTTGGGTTGGTTGTGCAGGAAGTTTTGATGATAGAGCAAAGAAAATTACAAAAGCATTTGTAAAGATATTAAATCGTTCCAATGTTTCCTTTGCTGTACTTGGAACCGAAGAAAGTTGTACTGGAGATCCTGCTAAACGCGCTGGAAATGAATTTTTGTTTCAAATGCAAGCAATGATGAACATTGAAGTTTTGAATGCTTATGAAGCAAAAAAAATAGTTACAGCTTGCCCACATTGTTTCAATACTATAAAAAATGAATACCCAGAATTAGGCGGAATTTATGAAGTCGTTCATCATACGGAATTTTTAAAATCTTTGTTAGATGATGGTCGATTAACAATTGAAGGCGGTCAATTTAAAGGTAAAAAAATCACTTTTCACGACCCTTGTTATTTGGGAAGAGCCAATAATGTATATGAAGCACCAAGGGAATTAATTCGCAAATTGGATGCCGAATTAGTTGAAATGAAACGCTCAAAAGCCAATGGTTTATGCTGTGGTGCTGGTGGCGCGCAGATGTTTAAGGATGCCGAACCGGGAAATAAAGAAGTAAATATCGAAAGAACGGAAGAGGCTTTGGAAACAAAATCTGATATAATTGCTGCTGGTTGTCCCTTTTGTAATACAATGATGACCGACGGAATAAAAAACAAAGAAAAAGAAGGCGATGTTAAAGTTATGGATATTGCCGAACTTATTGCAAATGCTCAAGATTTGTAACTGTATAAATCAGAATTTAATAAATAAATTAGTATGTATATTCCTTTCGAAAATTTACCAGAAGAATCTAAAATATGGATTTATCAATCCAACAGAAAATTCTCTGACGAGGAATTTGCAGCTATTGAAGTTGATTTAAAAGCGTTTATTGAAAATTGGGCAGCACACGGAACCAGTTTGGAAGCGTCGTTTGAATTGAAATACAATCGGTTTATAATTCTTGCCGTAAATCAAGAAGTTCAAGCTGCAACAGGTTGTTCTATAGATTCTTCGGTTCAATTTATTCAAAATTTAGAACAGAAATATGAAGTAGATTTATTGGATAAAATGAATGTTACTTTCAAATTAGGAGAACACGTTGCACATAAAACGTTAATTGACTTCAAAAAAATGGCAAAGGATAAAGCGGTTACAGAAAATACAATTGTCTTCAATAATTTGATAAATAATATTGCTGAATACAATGAATCTTGGGAAGTTCCAGCAATGGATAGTTGGCACAGTCGTTTTTTTTAAAATAAATTCATTTAATGAAATCAATTCTACTTCGTTTTTTTTTAGTTGTAATGCTAATTGTATTAGGAATTTCTTGTTCTTCAACTAAGCACGTAAAATCTAAAAACCCAATTGCAAATGATTTTGACAGTAATTTATTTGTAGATAAAAAACCTTTCAACAATCCTTTTTTTTCTGAATCAATAGCAGAAGAACAATGGGTTGACAGTGTTTACAATCAAATGAGTTTTGATGAAAAAGTAGGTCAACTCTTTATGGTTGCTGCCTATTCCAACAAAGATTCTATTCATGTAAATTCCATTGACAAACTTATTAAAGACTCTAAAATTGGAGGTTTGATTTTTTTTCAAGGTGGTCCAGTTCGTCAAGCTAATTTGACAAATCGTTACCAATCCAAATCTAAATTACCCTTATTTATTGGAATTGATGCAGAATGGGGATTGAGTATGCGTTTGGATTCAACCTATCGATTTCCTTGGAATATGACTTTGGGGGCAATTCGAGATGCCAAATTAATCGAAAAAGTAGGTTCTAAAATGGGATTTGAAAGCAAAAGATTGGGCGTTCATTTCAATTTTGCACCAGTTTTAGACATCAATACCAATCCAAAAAATCCAATTATCGGTTTTCGTTCCTTTGGAGAAAATAAAGAAAATGTTACCAATAGCGCTATTGCGTTGATGAAAGGCGTCCAAAAACAAGGTGTTTTTTCGACAGGAAAACATTTTCCAGGTCACGGAGATACAGAAACAGATTCGCATTTATCATTGCCATTAGTTAGTTTTTCAAAAGAGAGAATTAACGAAGTTGAGTTTTATCCCTATAAAAAAATGTTTCAGGAAGGGCTGACTTCAGTGATGGTTGCGCATTTAAGCGTTCCGAGTATAGAGCCAAGAATTAATTATCCGACTTCAATATCCTATAATGTTGTTACCAATATTCTTAAAAATCAATTAGAATTTAATGGCTTAATTTTCACTGATGCCTTGAATATGAAAGGTGCCAGTAATTACAAAAGAGAAGATGATATTCCGTTAACGCCTGGCGATATTGACTTGGAAGCGTTCTTGGCAGGAAATGATATTCTTTTATTTTCAGAAAATGTTCTAGCTGCAATTGAAAAAATATGTTTGGCATACCAAAACGGATTGATTTCTGAATTTAGATTGTCTCAATCAGTGAAGAAAATTCTAAAATTCAAGTATTTTGCAGGTTTAAATAATTTCAAACCTATAAATACTGTAAATTTAATTAAGGAAATTACGCCAACTTCAAACGATGCTTTACAGTATCAATTGTATGAAAATGCAATTACAGTTTTGAAAAATAAAAATGAAATTTTACCAATCAAATCATTAGAAAACAATAAGATAGCGTATGTAAAATTTGGCGATGATGTCAACAGTTCTTTTGTTTCGACTTTAAAAAAATATACAGAAATTACTGAAGTTGCTAATGAAAATATTGACAGTTTAAATGTGCAATTAAGCAAATTCAAAACCGTAATTGTTGGTTTTCACAAATCAGATAAGGCTTGGAAAAAGCAAGATTTTACAGAAACGGAATTACTTTGGTTGCAAGAAATTGCTAAGAAAAATGTAGTTATTTTAGACGTATTTACAAAACCCTATTCCTTACTTCCTGTAACCACTTTTGATGAGATAGAAGCAGTTGTTGTTTCCTATCAAAATGCGGATATTGCTCAAGAAGTTTCGGCAGAATTACTATTCGGAGCTATTGAATCTAAAGGGAAATTGCCAGTTTCGATACTTCCAAATTTCAATGTAAATGATGGTTTGTCAACCGAAAAGATAAATCGTTTAGGATTTTCAACGCCTGAAAATGTTGGAATGAATCCTGCTGTTTTGGCTCAAATAGACATATTAGCAAAAAAAGCGATTGACAATAAAATGACACCTGGATTACAAGTCTTAGTAGCTCGAAAAGGGAAAGTGATTTATCAAAAATCGTTTGGTTCGCATACTTATGAAAACACTACAAAAGTTAAAAATTCTGATGTTTATGACATTGCATCGTTAACAAAAATCGTTTCGACATTGCCAAATGTAATGCAATTATACGATCAAAAGAAAGTGAATTTGGATACAAAATTAGGAGATATGCTTCCAATTTTCCAAAATTCTGATAAAGCAACAATTCCATTTAAAGATTTATTATCGCATTATGCAGGTTTTCAAGCTTGGATTCCTTTTTATAAAGCAACTTTAGACAGTTCGAAAATTCCCTTGCCTAAATATTATAGCAAAACCTTAAACGAACAATTTTCAAAAAAGGTTGCTGATAGCTTATTTATTAGAAATGATTATCACGATACAATTATGAAAATGATTGTAAACAGTAAGTTATCAGTCAAAAAAGAATACAAATACAGTGATTTTACATTTATAATTTTAAAAGATTATTTAGAGAAAATGACTGGCAAAAAATTGGATGTTTTGAGTCAAGAAAATTTTTACAATTCAC